>JAAZMK010000176.1 GCA_012798865.1 Clostridiaceae bacterium
GCCGCTTCGTGAGGTGTTTTGCTCAGTCCGAGGAGAGACCAACTGCTGATGAGTGCGATAACAGTGCCCACACCGGCGCCTGAAACGTAAATGGATGATACAATGGGCAGGGTCGCGTAAGGACCCATCGCAAGCATGACGCCCCCTAAGACACCTATGATGACGCCGCGGATGCCCGCTTCTGCCGAGAGCCAGTTCTGAACAAAATCACGAGGGATTAAGACCTCTACCATACCCGCCAAGATCAACGACAGCAAAATGATAGGCAGATTTTTTAGCAACAACTTGAGTCCCGTTATCAGACCGGTCACCTGTTGACCTTTCTGTCTTGCGTTGAAAACAAAAAGGGCTAGAGCAACAAGAGCGAGGATGGCAGTTGTGATCGACATTCTTTACACCACCTCTGAATCAGTGTTCTGGTGGTTAATCTGCGCGAGTGTACGGTTTCGGAACAAGCGGTAAGTAATGAGCGCCGCAATGATCGGTATGGGCAGGGTCGTAAGGTATCGTATAAGAGCGATTCTGAGACTGATCAGGCTTATCTCCATCGGGATTCGGGCGAAGTCATATGTGTGCTTACCGAAGATGAAGGCGATTAGAATGTAGTAGGGAAGATCATAGCCGTGAAACATTTTGACGAAAGGGAAGAAGAGGTAAGGACCGACAGGAAATAAACCGCCCACCAATGCGCTCATGACAATACCTTTAAGTCCTTTGATGCTCTTTAAGGTGCGGGCAATCATGTTTTCGTCTACTATACACAGCAACTGTCCGATTAGGAGGAAAGAAGCGAGAATCAGCAAGGCAGCCTTCTTCGTATTGCCAAAAGCTCTTTCCAGTCCAGCCAAGACCAATTCAGCACCCCCTAAAATGTAGGCAAGCAGGACCAAGATTAGGGTTGCAATAGCTAGACCGATCAGAGACTTCTTCATGTGGGTTCCTCTATTTTTTGTGTATATACGCGCACATTTTGTACTAATCTAAAATATACAGCATCTCACGGCTCTTTTCCAAAAAAGAAAGACGCGAAGCGATGGACGTTGTTCATTTTTTCTTCTGTATATAAATACTTTCAGATAAAACAGGCATAATATAGCGATATTCGATTGAAAATGAGATATTTCACGCATTTTTCATAGTTTTTTGTTGATATTCAATTCGATTAATAGTATATTTAATGAAAATGGCGATCACAGGAGACGTATCTAGGAATGTTTAGCTGGTATGATTCCTTATATTTTCGAAACTTTTCAATTGACTTTGTTCCGGTATGTGCTGGGGGCATTAGTATTCATTGTTCTCAGTTTGTTAGTCACTAGATAAAAACATCAAAATGAGGTGATGGAGGTGAAAATGGATTGGCAAAAATTTATTAAGAAGACACCTTACGAACTGTATATCGACGGGGCTTTTGTGCCATCGGTATCGGGAAAGACTTTTGACATGGTGAATCCCGCCAATGGAGAAGTCTTTGCGACAGCTTACGAAGGTGGAACAGATGATTGCGAAAAGGCCATTCAGGCAGCCCGCAAAGCATTTGACGAGGGACCTTGGCCGAAGATGTCACCGCGTGAACGCGCAACATTGCTTAGGAAAGCCGGTGATGAATTCGCAAAGATGAAAGAGGAATTTGCCGTAGCCGAAACATTGGACTGTGGCAAACAGTACATGAGTGCGCTTTACTACGAGGCTGACATGGCGGCAGATGCTTTTTACTACTACGCCGGTCTGACACGACTTGTTGAGGGAAAAGTTGTGCCATTGGGGCAGGACGTTCTCAACATCGTGGAATGGTATCCGTACGGAGTGGTAGGCGAGATTTTGCCTTGGAACGGTCCGATGATGATGGGTTGCCAGAAAATAAGTGCGGCCTTGGCAGGTGGAAATACCGTCGTGGTAAAGCCCTCTTCGCAAGCAGCATTGACAATGCTCATGCTGCCGGAAGTTTTCGAAAGAGCTGGTTTCCCTCCCGGTGTCGTCAATGTCGTGACCGGTCCCGGCGCTCTGATCGGTGACTACCTTGTCGAAAGCAAAGACGTCGATATGGTTTCAATGACGGGAGGCACGGAGACTGGGAAGGCCATCATAAAGTCTTCACATTCGACGGCTAAGCCTGTCGCCCTTGAAATGGGCGGCAAGAGCCCGAACATTGTCTTTGCCGACGCCGACTTAGAGCAGGCATTGCGTTGGGCAAGATTCGCTTTTACGCTGAGCAACGGTCAAGTCTGTGTATCCGGCACGCGGTTACTGGTCGAGGAGTCGATCTACGAGGACTTCCTCGCCGACTTGAAAGAGTTGTGCTCAACGTTCGTAGCAGGAGATGGATTTAATCCGGAAGTCAATTTGACGGCTCTCTGCTATAAGGGGCACGCTGATAGTGTCTTTAAATACATTCAAAGCGGCGTTGACGAGGGCGCCCGTCTGATCACAGGTGGCAAACCCTTTACTGAGCCCCACTTGCAGAAGGGCTTTTTCGTGCCTGTTACCATCCTAGCTGACGTAACGCCAGATATGAAGGTATTCCAAGAGGAAATCTTCGGTCCCGTCCTCTGTGTTACACCATTTAAGGATGAAGC
>JAAZMK010000010.1 GCA_012798865.1 Clostridiaceae bacterium
AGGATTCCGTCTTATCAACAACTGCGGTATAGCGGCAGGGCAATCTGTCATGCATGCGCATTTTCATCTGATTGGCGGGCGTTCTCTCGGGACGAAGATACTATAACGATATAAATCTCGAGTAAAAATTAAAGTCAAACAGTAGCGGCGACTCTCAAAACAAATAAGAGTCGCCGCTTTCTTTATTGTTCTACAGCGATATGCGTCGAATTGATGTTGCCTTATTGTCTACTGATCTTTGGCGATCATCCCGTTCGTTGCCTGCCTATTAATATCTATCGCATACAGAAGCTTCCTGATCTTGGCGGTTGGATCGAGGAGAGACGACAGCGATGCATTGTGATTCAGCGCATCTATGATCAAGGCGACAAAACGCGAGGCGTTGACGTCCTTGTACCATTTCGCTGCGAGCAGTTCCGGAGGGCGGTAGATTAGATTCGTGCAGAAGACGGCGTCAATGGTGCCATCCTCATACGCCTTATTAAATGATTCGAGACCGTCCGTGAAAAGACCGAACGTCGCCGCACAGAAGATTCTTCGCGCGTTGTTTGCCTTGAGCTTTCTTGCAATTTCGAGCATCGATTCGCCTGAAGAGATCATATCATCGACGATCATGACATCGCGCCCGTCAATCGGTTCACCAAGGAACTCATGCGCGATGATCGGGTTGCGTCCGTTTTTGACAACTGTGTAGTCGCGCCTCTTGTAAAACGTACCGAGCGGAAGCCCGAGGACGGAAGCGTAATAGACCGTGCGGTAAATCGCACCCTCGTCGGGACTGATCATCACCATCTCTCTTTTGTTGAAGTCGATATCGGGGTAAGCGCGTATCAATCTTTCGAGTACTTGGTAGGTCGTCGGCACATTTTCAAAACCTGAGGTCGGGACGGCGTTCGCAACTCGGTCGTCGTGTGCATCGAAAGTAATGAAGTTATCGACACCCAAGCGATCGAGTTCTTCGAGCATGTTCGCGCAATCGAGTGATTCGCGCGCATTGCGGCGATGCTGCCGACCCTCATAAAGATAGGGCATAATGACGTTGACGCGCCTCGCTTTTCCGGAGGCGGCAAGTATGATCCGTTTCAGATCTTGATAATGGTCGTCCGGGCTCATTTTGTTTTGAAAACCGCGCATATTATATGTGACGGAGTAGTTTGTCACATCGCATATGATGTAGAGGTCATGTCCGCGCACGGTACGTTCAATGACGGCCTTTCCTTCTCCGGACGAGAAACGGAATGTATTGACGGGGATATGAAAATCTTCGCGCAGAAATCCGGGCGTGATCTCATCGGGTAATGCCTCGTCGAGATATGCCATTCTCCTGTCGACAAGCGCCCTGTTGACTTCTTTCGAAAGTTCCGCCGCACCGCGCATGGCGATGATGCCAACCGGAGCGAGCGGCACCATCGGATTGTTGCCATATTGGTTATACATATAGTAATCGCTATCGTTTCGGCTTGTGACTCTTTCAATATCTTGCGGCATTCCATCTACCTCCTGGTGTTAATTCATTTTTCTCAGATCGGAGAAAGTCATTTGCCGACTGGACGTGCTGTCCGAATGCCCGAGCGATTCAAGGAGCTGATCGATCCGCTTGGCAGGCGCCAAGAGTCTTGACAGCGAGGCGTCATGATTGAGCGCCGAGATCAATAAGGCAAGATCGTCGGCCATAGGGATATCCGTGTACCATGGAGATGTGAGTACTTCGGGAGGTCTGTACGCCATATCCGTCGCAAAGACACGTTCAATGATCCCGCTTTCCCATGCTTGTCTCAGTCGTCTAATTCCTTCCGTAAATTGTGCAAATGAGGCGGTGCAAAGCACTCTGTTGGCGCCACGAGTTTTTAACGCCGCGGCACAGTCGATGAAATCATTGCCGCTGTCTAATAAATCGGCAACGATGATGACGTCTTTGCCCTCAACGCTGTCGCCAAGAAAAGTTCTCGAAGTCGTCTGTGTCAACACGTCATCGACGTATTTGAAATCGCGTCGATGATAGAAAATGCCGAGCGGCAACTTCATAGCGGAAGCGTAGAAAATGGCCCTGCTGATATTCTCCTCGTCGGGACTGACGATCATCATGTGTTCGCGATCCACGCGCAAATCGGGGATCGTTTGAAGGATCGTCCGTATGCTCTGATAGGATGTGGGGAAGGATTCAAAGTTAGAGCTCGGGATGGCATTGGCGACACGTGCGTCATGTGCGTCAAACGTGATAAAGTTGTCAATGCCCAATCCGAAAAGTGAGCGCAACATAGCGCCGCAATCGAGTGATTCCCGATCGGATTTTCTGAATCGGCGACCCTCGTACAGAAAAGGCATGATCACATGGATGCGAGCGGCGGAATCGCGTGTGCAGAGGACGAGACGGGTCAAATCAAGGAAATGCTCATCCGGCGTCATGGAGACATCGACGCCATATCGTTTATAGGTTGCGCCGTAGTTGAGAACATCCGTTAAAATGAAGACGTCGTGTCCTCTCACTGTATCGAGTACGCGCGCTTTTCCTTCCCCCGAACTGAACCGCGAGAGATCGACTCGGATACGGTAATCGTTGCGGACATAGCCTGGGAGTTGAAGGAGATCGGGGTTCTGCTCTGCGAATGTTTTTCGGCGAGATGCAAGCTGATGGTTGATACGTTCCGCGAGAGGCGGGTCAAGTTGATGCACGATTAGGGCGATAGGTCCGTTCGACTCCAATACCGGCTCATCGCCGAAAAGGTTCTTAACGGATTGGTCAGCCGGAAAAGTGAGACGTTGCATGTGTATCCCTCCAGTGTGTATAGTATAACAGAAAGATCAAAGATGATTCGAATGACTCAAGCAGCAAAAGGAAAAAAGAGACAAAAATCGCAAGGGTATGTCGCCGCTGCGAGCGCGAGACAGTTTCCCTCTCCGTCACGTCATGAGGTCGCATTTGCAGGACGCTCTAACGTTGGCAAATCGACGCTTATCAATGCGCTGAGCAAAAGGAAAAATCTCGCACGTACGAGCAAAACACCCGGCAAAACGAGGCTGGTCTTTTTCTATGAAACGGAGAGAGAAGATCTTTACTTTGTAGATCTTCCCGGTTACGGCTATGCGAAAGCTTCGCGCGATGAGATGACATCGTTTTCGCGCGTGACAGATGATTACTTCAAATCGGGAAGACCGATTGGTGTCGTTCTCTTACTTATTGATATACGGCGCGGTTTCGGCGACCTTGATCTGCAGATGCTCGATTATCTTTGTCATTTTAACATCGCATGGCAGGTCGTCTTGACAAAAGCCGACAAATTGTCGCGTCAAGCCATCGTTAAGGCGGAGCGCGAGGCGATGTTGACGATTGAAAAATACGCTGCTCAGTATGGTCATAAATCTTATACGCCTATTTCGGTCTCTGCAGGTCCGTCCCCGAGAGACGCCGCTGTACAGTCGCTCGAGAGGCGTATCTACAATATCGTCGACGGAATAGAATAGTTGCCATACTCTCCGGGATCTTCCAATTCGTTTGTTTGTTCTCTTCGTCGATTTGGCTGACGAGGGCTGTTTTTGCTGTGAAAATTGATTGAGAGACTTATTCCTATACTCCAGTATCTTTGCATGGGCACTAAGATCGTTCAAATGTCTGATGCATGTGGGAGGTCAGTTCGCTACCCGCTCATCTTATTCTTATTTGTCGCAGTTCTTTCTTTCACAATCACGGGGAAAATGCTCGTCTTTTGGGAAAGCCGTTTGGAATGCGGCATTCAGGCATTTAGCGGTGCAATTATCGATGCCGGTGTCGGTATCCCGGGAAGTCCTGATAAGGGGCGCTGGCAGACTGTCCGACTATCTAACGGCGTCCCTGCGATGTTGTGGATGAAAGAACCAGGGAGGCTCGGGGATCGAGTTAAAGGGATGGCATCTTTCAAATATGGAGAGGGAATGAGGAATCCGGGTGGCTATTCAACGCGATCGTGGCTGTGGTCGAACGGTGTTTCGCATTCCGGACAACTCGTAGAATACGAGATTGAACGTGTTGAACATATAACCTTGGCGATTCGACGTCTGCCGGATGCTTTGCGCGATAGAGTGCGATTCCATCTCTCGCCTTTCTGGAAAAGTACGAGCGGCGGACCTCTATTGGCATCTCTTACACTCGGTGACACGAGCCTGTTGAGCGATGTGGAGCTGTATCATCTGCGCGCTTCCGGGCTTTCACATCTGACGAGCGTATCCGGAACGCATCTCTATTTTTTCCTCGCGCCGTTTCATCTCATGACGCGAAAAATAAGCGTAACGCGACGCGGAAGACAGAGGGTGCTGCTCGCCTTAACACTTATACCCGGTGTGCTGTCCGGGTGGAAGAGCGGCATTGCTCGCGCCTCATTGTCTGTTTTTATGTTACGACTTGACGCGATCCTCGGGAGGCGTCGAGACTCGATCAATAGTTTGCTGACGGTGGCGATTTGTCTTTTGCTTCTCAACCCCTTCGCTATTCGTTCTCAATCCTTTTGGATGAGTCTATCCGCAGCCGGAGCGATACGTTTCGTTACATCTTCTGTCATTGAACGAACAAGTGGCGCCGCACGAATCTTCCATGCCAAGGATGACGAAGGAACTGAATATCTTTCCCTCATGAACATAGTTATACGCTTTTTGCGCCGTTTAGTTCCTGTAACCGGGCGTGTCCTCCTGATATCATTGTCTGCGCAAATAGCTGTTCTGCCGTACGTTTTGATGACTTCCGCGGGATTCCAGCTGCTCTCGCCGATAGTGAATGCTGTTGCCATGCCTATTGCATCGCTGTTGACGGTATTTACTTACGCGATGACAATCATGCTTTCCGTGATTCC
>JAAZMK010000080.1 GCA_012798865.1 Clostridiaceae bacterium
ATTTTCATGACGCGATGCATATTGTAGGCTAGAAAGCTCAAGGCATATTCCCGTCACTTCGTCAATTGTTTGTCGTATTGGGTGTGCTATGATAGTGACTTCTTGAACGAATAAGTCGCCTTCGTTGATCATAGCTGTTACAAGGCATTTCCAAAGGGTGAATTTGCTCAAAAAAAAGACCGTATGACAATCATAAGAATAGGCGAAAGAGTTCCAGAGAGGAGAAGCGTCATGAACTACGTTTTCATTTCACCACATTTTCCGGAAAATTTTAAATATTTCGTGATGTCTTTGAGAAATCACGGTGTTAATGTCTTGGGGATCGCTTCGGATAATTTTGATGATTTGGATGCCGATTTAAGAGATTCTTTGACTGAGTATTACCGTGTCGACAATATGGAAGAATACGATCAGCTTCTGAGAGCGTGCGGGTACTTCACCTTTAAGTACGGAAAAATTGACTACATCGAATCGATGAACGAGTACTGGCTTGAAAAGGAAGCTCATTTGAGGACTGATTTCAATGTTGACGGATTGCAACTCGAAGACATGCCGCACATCAAGAAAAAATCGGAGATGAAAAAAGTCTTTGAAAGAGCGAGCATTCCCGTCGCGCGAGGTGAAATCGTTATAGATCTCGAATCGGCGAAAAAGTTCATTGAAGAAGTCGGATATCCGATATGTATAAAGCCCGACATCGGTGTTGGAGCCGCCGACACGCATCAAATTGCGAACGAAGAGGAATTAAAGGAGTTCTTTTCCATCAGACAACCTGTTGACTACATCATGGAAGAGTTTATTGTCGGGGATATTCATACATTCGACGGTTTGGTCGACAAAAACGGTCATATTCTATTTCTAAATTCCTTTGTGTATGGCGGTGTCATGGAAACAATCAGAGACGAGCTCGACAATATCTACCACAATCAAGTCGAAATTCCTGATGATCTGATGGAAGTCGGACTGCGGGCGGTTAGGGCATTTGATATAAGAAATAGATTTTTTCACCTTGAATTCTTCAGGATGGAAGATAATCGATTAGTCGCGTTGGAAGTGAATATGCGTCCGCCAGGCGGCTGGTCGCTCGATATGTTCAATTATGCGAGCGACATAAGTGTGTTTGACTTGTATTCCAAAATGATTTTGGGTCTAGAGTATATTGTAATGCCTGAGATTAAGTATCACTGCGCCTTCGTCGGTGTGAAGTTCGGACTTGAACACGAATTGAAGTATTCGCTCGATGAATCTTTAGAGAAGTATGGTCACATGGTCGCTAAGCACGGTCCGATGCCTGATATTTTTTCTGCTGTTATGGGCAACTATTCCTACGTCATCAGGTCGCGCGATTTCGATGAATTGATGGAAGCCGCACAATTTATTACCGCTAGGAACAATAACTGATTTGGAGAAATGAATGAACGTTGAATATAACGAGTTTTATAGCTCACACTTGGATAGGGTTATGCCCTTTAAGGTTTATGGTCATGGGGGCAAGCCTGTCATCGTCTTTCCTTCTTCGGGTGGAAGATTTTACGAATACGAAGATTTCAAAATGATCGAAGCCGTGAAAGATTTTATTCAGGACGGCAAGTATGTCTTCTACACCGTCGATAGCGTCGATAATGAAAGCTGGTTGTCCAAGGATAAGTGGCCGGGTGACCGGGCACGCATGCACAACGCGTTCGACCGGTATATTATCGAAGAATTTATCGCCTTCGTAAAAGCTCATTCAGGCTGGACGGGACCGATGGTGGTCACCGGCTGCAGCATGGGAGGGTACCACAGTGCAAACTTTTACTTTAGGCATCCCGATGTCTTCGATACGGTCATCGCGTTAAGCGGCATCTACGATGCGAGATTCTTTGTCGGTGATGATATCTCCGACGTCGAAGTGTACCTTAACAGCCCGGTCCACTATTTGCGAGGATTGGAAGATCATTACTATCTCGACTTGTTCAGAGAAGGAACAATAATCATCTGCACGGGGCAGGGCGCTTGGGAAGAAGATTCCATAAAGGACACGAGGCTTCTGGGCGAAGTTTTGCGTGAAAAGAATGTTCCTGCATGGATCGATTTCTGGGGTTACGATGTAAACCATGATTGGCCTTGGTGGAGAGTGCAGATGCCATATTTCTTAGGTCATTTGTAATTGTTTTGATTCAAGCGCTCATCGTTGCATCTTATGACAATTTTTTCTCTTGTTTTAGTGGAGCAGGTGTGTTGCCTAAAAGCCATTCATTCAAAAAAACTTAAAATGTATTTGCGGTTTGTTAACAAGAAAATCTGTGCATTTGTCACACACTATGGTACGATACGGGTATAGTAACAACAAATTCTCTAATTAAAAGGAGGACAGCATGAAGAGATTTCAAAAAATGACGGTTCTTGCCGTTATCATTGCTCTGATAGTCATGATGCTTCCGGCGGCATTTGTGTTTGCTGAGGGGGGCAGAACGCTCGTCATCTTCCATACGAACGACATCCACGGTCGTGCAGAAGACAAAGGCGACGGTGTGATCGGATATGCGCGCTACAAGACTATTCTTGATCTTGCGGAAGACGAATTCGGTGACACCAATGTCTTGGCGTTTGACGCGGGAGATACGCTCCATGGGACAACCTTTGCGACGCTGTCGAAAGGAGAGAGCATCGTTACATTGATGAATATGGTTGGCATCGACGCGATGGCGTGCGGCAACCATGAGTTCAACTACGGGAAGGATCGTCTGAAACAGCTCGAAGCGAGGGCAAACTTCCCGATCATGGCAGTCAACATCTTAAATGAGGATGGCGAAGCTTTCTTCAATACCAACTCAAAGATTTTCGAGGTGTTCACCGGGCATGCTGAGAGCGACCCTGCAAAGTTTGGTGTCATCGGTGTAGCAACTCCCGAGACGAAAGTCAAGGCTCATCCGAAGTACACCGATGGACTTACTTTCGGAGCCGGTGAGAATGAGGACGACATCGACGAGCTTGCGGCATTGGTTCAAGATGCAATTGACGATCTCTATGGTGATGGCGTGAACGGCATTATTTTATTGACACATCTCGGTGTCGATGAATCGTCGGGCGACCTGACGTCGAAAAAATTGATTTCCAAAATTAAAGGCGCCCAAATCGTGATTGATGGACATAGCCATACAACGGATGAGTTATGGCTTGAGGATGCTGAAAACGGGCGTGTGTTGCTCGTACAGACTGGGTCACACTTTAAAAATATCGGGAAAGTGACGATTGAGTTTGATCCTTTGACCGGAGCGCCTGCAGAGGATGGTGTGACGGTAGAACTCCTTTCATATGAAGATGTAGAAGCTATATTAGATGATGCTGACGCGGTGCCAGATCCCGGTGTCGAGGAAATGATTGCGGACATTACGGCGCAGAATGAGGAATTTCTCCAGACCGTCATCGGCGAGACTGCTACACTTCTTGACGGTGAGCGCGCTCACGTCCGTGCCGGCGAGACGAATCTCGGCAATCTTATCACTGACGCAATGCTCGAAGCGTCGGGTGCCGACGTCGTGTTGACGAACGGCGGCGGAATACGTGCCAGCATCCCTAAAATAGATGGTGAGGGTAATCATGCCGCACTCCCGTACGAAATTACGATGGACGATGCATTGACCGTGTTGCCTTTCGGTAATCAAGTGACGGTCATCAAAGTAACGGGGCAGGATATCCTCGATGCGCTGGCATTCGGCGCCAAAAGTTATCCTGAAGCTTCCGGCGGTTTCCCGCATGTCGCAGGCATGACATACACGATTATGATTAACGATGAGGGCAAATTTGCGGGAATCGGCGAGGTGAAGGTTGGAGGCAAGCCGATCAATCCGGCGAAAGAGTACACGTTGGCGACTAATGACTTCCTCGCCAGCGGCGGAGACGGCTATGAGATGTTCAAAGGCAAAGAACAAGTAACCCTGCTCGGCATGATGCTCGATATCTTCGTAGACAAGATTAAGGAACTGAGCGAAGATGGACCCTTTACCGTTGAAAAAGACGGTCGCCTTAAGATCGAGCGTCCCCTCGTTGCGGACGTACCGCCGGCGCTGAACGAAGACAACAATATCGATTATGAAGGGGACGAAGTCGTATACGACAAGTCTACATCCAAGAATATGGTTTTTAGGGTTGATGCGGACTTTAATACTTTCACAGGTGTAACGTTAAACGGTGTTAACGTAGATCCCAGCCTATATGATGCCAAAGCGGGCAGCATCATCGTTACGCTCTTCAAAGAATTCTTTAAAGAATTGTCTGCGGGTTATAGTTTTGAAGTAGGCATAGTAACCACTCAGGGTACTGCAAAAAAGATAATTAAAGTTGTTGAGATTCAGTCTGCTGAGCCGACAGAACCGACAGAGCCGACAGATCCTAAGGAGGAGTCGGATGCACCGACCACGGGTGAGTCGTCAAGCTGGGTTATCTACGCCGGCGGGATTCTCCTATTACTAGGGGTTGCGATCGTTGTAATGCTCTTGCTCCAGAAGAGAGTTAGGAATGATCACAGCGGGTAAGTGAAACAAACGTATTATCATTTGTTTTCGTGGGGGCGATCGTACGATCGCCCCCCTTTTTAGGTGATACAGGGCATGATGTCCTAGCTAAACAAAAATACTGGCAGTGCAACTTGCATTTGATGGCCAAATAACGTGTGAAAGAGGCACGATCGTGTTATAGTTTGTAAAGGTCAGACGCCGACATCGAATTGTTCGCATTTAAATTGCGGCGAGAAGGTGTTTCGTGACATCAAGTGTTTTGTCACCGTTTGGTTGTGTGTCACCGTTATTTTTGATCTTTTGGCGATATGTTGTAAAGCGCGGGACATGACGGTTTAACTAAGAGATGTAATCTGGAGTGAGAAGGAACGTGAAGATGGCGACGAAGTATATCTTTGTGACAGGCGGTGTTGTATCGGGTTTAGGAAAGGGGCTCACGGCGGCAGCGCTCGGTCGACTGCTTATCGCGAGGGGATTGAACGTCCGCATTCAGAAATTCGATCCGTATATCAATGTCGACCCGGCACTCATGAATCCTACACAACACGGTGAAATTTTCATGACGGAGGACGGGGCGGAGACAGACCTCGATATCGGTCACTATGAGAGATTTACCGATGTAAATTTGACCTCTGAAAGCGATATTACGTCCGGGCGCGTATATCTCAACGTGATCAACCGTGAACGCTCGGGAGGTTATGATGGCGGCACGGTACAGGTCGTCCCGCACGTCATCAACGAAATCAAGGATCATATCTACTTAGTCTCCGAGGGCGGAGAAGTTGACGTCGTTATCTCCGAGATCGGCGGTACGATAGGCGACATGGAGGGGCAGCCTTTTATTGAGGCGATACGCCAAGTCAGTTACGAGGTCGGACGTGAGAATTGTCTTTTCATCCATGTCACGCTGTTGCCTTTTTTGAATAAACCGGGTGAACTGAAGACGAAGCCGACGCAGCATAGTGTCCAGAAGTTGCTCTCGTTCGGCATTCAACCCGATATTCTCGTTTGTCGTACGGAACTTCCTCTCGATCAGGGTATTCGAGAAAAATTAGCATTGTACTGCAATGTCCGTACCGATTCCGTCATTCAAAACATCGATTGCGAATCGATCTACGAACTTCCGCTGATTTTAGAGAAGGAAGGACTCGCCCGCATCGTCTGCGAGCGTCTTTGTCTCGATACTCCCGCCCCCGATCTTGAGGACTGGGAGCAACTGGTTAAAAAGACGCGTGCCGACCGTGAGGGGCTGACCGTGGCGCTCGTCGGCAAATATACGGAGCTTCAGGACGCCTATTACAGTATTGTGGAGGCGCTCGATCACGCCGGTATTGCGCTCGGCTTATTGCCCGAGATTGAGTGGATCTCGAGTGAGGAGCTTGAGGGTATCTCGGACGAAGAGATCGATAAACGTTTGGCGGGAGCTGATGCCGTGATCGTCCCCAGCGGCTTTGGCGCGCGCGGCATGGAGGGCATGATCGCCGCCTCTCGAAGTGCGCGTGAACAGGAAATCCCGTTCTTCGGCATCGGACTCGGCATGCAGATGGCGATGGTCGACATCGCACGTCATGTCGCCGGGTTGTCGAAAGCGCATACCGATGAGGCGGAGCTCGAAGACTGCCAAGATATTTTCTACTACGCCAACTTGACGGGGGAGATGAAGAATAATCTCGACAAGATTCCGATCAGTGATCGACCGATGCGCAGAGGGGCGCATACGATGGTATTGGAAGAAGGCTCGATGCTCCGTGAGATTTACGGAACGGATGAAGTATCGGAACGACATCACCATCGACGCGAATTCAACCCCGCTTATTCAGAGGCGCTCGCCGCAACGGGTTTGCGCTTCTCCGGCGTGTCTGCCGACGGTCAATGGGTTTATGCATTTGAATGGCCGCATCATCCCTTTTTCATAGGGATTATTTCCAACCCTCAATTTAAATCGCGACCGACGCGTCCACATCCTTTATTTCTCGCTTTTTTAGAGAAGGCGATTGAGCGAAAGCGCTCGAAGGAGGTATCACATGGGTAACATGATTCCAGGCGTTTCCAGGACGTTCAGCGAGTATTTATTGGTGCCGAATTTGACGACGCGCGACTGTATCCCGGACAATGTCGTACTGACAACGCCCTTGACCAGGTATCGTCCAGCTGAAGAGGAATGCCCGGTATCGCTGAATATCCCGCTTGTTTCGGCGATTATGCAGGCAGTTTCCGACGATCGCATGGCGATTGCTCTCGCTCGACAGGGCGGACTGGCTTTTATCTACGGATCGCAACCAATTGAAAGACAATGCGACATGGTCGTTAAAGTAAAGAAATTCAAGGCAGGATTCGTACCGAGCGACAGCAACCTGAAACCGGATGACAAACTGTCGGATATCATTCGCCTGAAAGAGCGTACAGGTCACTCGACCGTTCCGATCACCGATGACGGGACATCGTCGGGTATACTGCTCGGCATTGTTACGAGTCGCGATTACCGCGTTTCGCGCGCAGACCCCGAGACGCCGGTGCGTGAATTTATGACGCCGATTGAGGACATCGTATTCGGTCGCGAGGGGATTTCGCTCAGCGAAGCCAACGACATTATCTGGGATCACAAGCTCAATCAGCTTCCGATTCTGGATGAGGACGGTCGACTTGTGTCGCTCGTTTTTAGAAAAGACTACGATCAACATAAGCAGAACCCTTACGAGATGCTCGATAAACACAAGCGTCTCTTAGTCGGTGCAGGTATCAATACGCGCGACTACAAGGAGCGAGTACCCGCGCTCATCGAGGCAGGATGTGACGTTCTCTGCGTCGATTCATCCGACGGTTTTTCCGAATGGCAAAAGGACACGATTGATTTCGTCCGGTCGGAATATGGCGACGATTTTGTGCTCGGTGCCGGGAACGTTGTCGATGAAGAGGGTTTTCGATTCCTCGCCGAAGCCGGCGCGTCGTTTATCAAGGTAGGAATCGGTGGCGGATCTATCTGTATTACGAGAGAGCAAAAGGGCATCGGTCGCGGTCAGGCGTCGGCGTTGATCGCTGTGGCGGAAGCGAGGGATCGCTGGTTTGAGGAGACGGGCGTCTACATCCCGATTTGCTCCGACGGCGGTATTGTTTATGACTATCATATGGCGTTAGCACTTGCGATGGGAGCCGATTTTCTCATGCTCGGGCGGTATTTTGCCCGGTTTGATGAAAGTCCGACGCGGCGCGTGTTGTTAAAGGGAAGTTACGTCAAAGAATACTGGGGCGAGGGCTCAAACCGAGCGCGCAACTGGCAACGATACGATGATGGCGGCACGGGGCACATGCACTTTGAAGAAGGCGTTGACTCCTATGTTCCTTATGCAGGCAAACTGGCGGATAACGTTAACGTGACGCTGGCAAAGATACGCGCCACGATGTGTGCCTGCGGTTCCATCGACCTCAAGGAATTCCGGGACAAGTCGCGCTTTGTTGTCGTCTCGCCGACGAGTATCGTGGAGGGTGGCGCGCATAACGTCATTCGAAAAGAAAGTCAAATGGAGAACTGATAAGTTCTCAGGTAATAATAAATAATCGTTAAAGGAAGCAGGTAGTATGGCAGATATAGTCTATGAAATGACATATGGCAAAGTCCTCGAGTACCGAGAGGAACTGGAAGATCGCAAGACACGTGTCGCTGCGGAAATTGCGGAAAGATTGAAAGAAGCTCGTTCGCATGGGGACGTGACGGAGAACTCCGAGTTCGACGATGCGAAGAAAGCATATGCGGACAATGAGTTCCGTATTATGGAGATCGAACAGATTCTCAAAAATGCGAAAGTGATCGATGAAAAGGATATCAGCCGCACGCGCGTGACGCTCGGCGGCAAAGTTCTGTTGCGCCACGACAACACAGGTGAAGAAGTGGAATACATGATCGTATCTGCAAAAGAAGAAGATATTTTCATCGGCAAACTCTGTAGCGATTCGCCTGTCGGTCAGGCGATTCTCGGTAAACGCAAAGGCGACACTGTCGAGGTGACGACGCCGGCTGGCATTTTTAGCTATACGATCATGAAAATATCAAGACCAAAAGGGTGAGATAAATGACTGAGCAGGAGTATCCGGTTGAACGAACTGAATCAGTCCCGGAACAGATGGGTTTTCGGATTGAAAAACTGCGTGTATTGAGGGAAAACGGTCAAGACCCTTATCAGATTACGACAGCACGTCAGACACATCATGCCGCCGAGATCGTCGCGGATTTTGAGCGATTAGAAAATGAAACGGTCTCGGTTGCGGGGCGTCTTCTCGCCAGACGCGGCATGGGTAAAGTCTCTTTTGCCGATTTACTTGACAGATCGGGTACGATTCAGGTTTTCAGCCGACTGAACAATCTCGGAGACGATTCTTACGCGGCGTGGCAGAACCTCGATATCGGAGACCTCGTCGAAGTAACGGGAGAAGTGTTTCGGACGAAGATGGGTGAGATATCCGTTCGCAACATGGAATGGAGATTGCTCGCCAAATCATTGCGACCGTTGCCGGAGAAATTTCATGGGTTGCGCGATACCGATACGCGTTATAGAAAGCGCTATCTCGACTTGATTGTTAATCCCGAAGTGCGCGAGACGTTCATCAAACGGAGCAGGATCATCAGCTTCATGCGTGAGGAACTTGAGCGCAGGCAGTACCTTGAGGTCGAAACTCCGCTCCTCAATACGATCCCCGGCGGCGCGGCGGCGCGCCCGTTCGTGACGCACCACAATGCGCTCGATCTTGATCTCTACCTACGTATCGCGCCGGAACTCTACCTTAAGCGCCTTATCGTCGGAGGATTGGAGCGCGTTTACGAGATCGGTCGCAATTTTAGAAACGAAGGAATGAGCAATCGTCACAACCCTGAATTTACGATGCTCGAACTCTACGAGGCGTACGGCGATTATCATTCCATGATGGAACTGACGGAAGCGCTCATTTCAGGTGCCTGTATGGAGATTAACGGGACTTATGAGATCGCGTACCAAGGGACGTCTCTCTCCCTAGCACCGCCTTGGCGCAGGATGACGATGGTCGAAGCTGTCCGCGAGTATGTGGGCATTGATTTCGATTTGATCGAGACGGACGAGGAGGCGCGTGAAGCCGCTCGCGCACGGGGACTGGAGGACGTTCCCGCCAGGATGACATGGGGCGAAGCGCTGAGCGAGTGCTTTGAGGAGTTTGCCGAACAGCATCTCATCCAGCCGACTTTTATCCTCGATTATCCGATCGAAGTGTCGCCTTTGGCGAAAATTAAACAAGGCACGAATGGACGTCTGACGGAACGCTTTGAAATCTTTATCTACGGTCGTGAACACGGGAACGCGTACTCCGAATTGAACGATCCTTTTGACCAAGCTCGCCGATTCGATGATCAGAAGAGGAGACGCGAGGCGGGTGACGAAGAGGCAAACTTGCCGGACTACGATTTCATCGAAGCGCTCGAAGTCGGGATGCCTCCGACGGGCGGTCTCGGCATCGGTATTGACCGCGTCGTCATGCTCCTGACGGACCAGCCTTCGATACGCGACGTACTGTTGTTCCCGACAATGAAGCCGTTGGGGGAATAAGTTTGTCTATGACGATTCAAACAAGATGGAATCAGTTTGTCGATAAATGTATGTCGTGTCGGGCGTGCGAACTCGCCGAATCGCGACAAAATGTCGTCGTATGGCGCGGCGGCATCAAAGCTCCGCTGATGATCCTCGGCGAGGGTCCCGGTGCTGACGAGGATCGCTTGGGAAAACCGTTTGTCGGGCGCTCCGGGCAACTTCTCGATCTTCTGTTGTCGAGTTTCGATCTTAAAGAAAAAGACTACCATATTTGCAACATCGTGAAATGCCGACCGCCCGGCAATCGTGTGCCGACGAGGGAAGAGGCGGCGGAATGTCGCAAGCTTCTAAGCGAGCAGTTGCGTCTTGTAAGACCGACGGTCTACCTTCTGATGGGCGGAACGGCTTACAAATATTTCACCGGCTCGGATGAGGGCATCACGAGAGTGCGCGGTCTTTGGATCGAGACGAATAACTGTTTTGTAATGCCTACGTTCCACCCGGCATATGTGCTCCGCGATCCAAGAAAAAAACCGCTTCTCTGGCAGGATTTCGCTGCCGTACGCAAGAAGCTTGAGGAGTTATCATTTCTCCCGCCGCTCCGTATCGATGACAATAGCGGAATCTAACACGGCGACAGACCATGGATGACGAATACATGACGATGCACTCGAAGGACAACGTGCTGCCCGGCGTATTTAAGATGCGCACGGATATGACGCCGAAAGGCGACCAGCCGGAGGCGATCGAACGGCTCGTCCGCGGCATTGAACGCGGAGACCAAGGTCAGACCTTGCTGGGAGTGACAGGTTCCGGCAAAACGTTCACCATGGCGAGCGCCATCGAGAGAACGCAGCGCCCGGCGCTCATCATCGCCCACAACAAGACGCTGGCAGGTCAGCTGACGGCAGAATTCATGAATTTGTTTCCAGACAATGCCGTCGAGTACTTCGTCAGTTACTACGATTATTACCAACCGGAAGCGTACATCCCTTCACGCGATCTCTATATCGAAAAGGACGCCCTGATCAATGACGAGATTGATCGACTGCGTCACAAAGCGACATCGTCTCTTCTGGAGCGCCGCGATGTCATTGTTGTCGCGTCAGTCTCATGTATCTATGGTCTCGGCGATCCCGATGATTATAAGAGCCTGATGGTCAGCCTGCGTCCAGGCATGGTGAGAACGCGTGAGTCAGTCATCGAGGATCTCGTGCGTATACAGTATGTGCGAAACGATTACGAGCTGAAACGCGGCACGTTCCGAGTTCGCGGCGATACGCTCGATATTTTCCCCGCTTCGGAGGAGAACAAGGTGACGCGCGTCAGTTTCTTCGGCGACGAGATCGAGGAGATTCGCGAGATTGATGCTGTGAGCGGACGCACGATCACAGGGCGAAATTACGTAGCGATTTTCCCGGCGAGCCACTATGCGACGACGACAGAGAAGATGAAACGCGCCGTACTCGCCATAAACAAAGAATTGGATGAAAGGCTCACAGTCTTGCGCGATGAAGGCAAACTTATCGAAGCGTATCGTCTCGAGCAACGCACGCGCTATGACATGGACATGATGATCGAGACGGGATTTTGCAAGGGCATTGAGAATTATTCGCGCCATCTGACGGGCAGGGCGGAAGGACAACCGCCTTTTACACTGATGGACTTCTTCCCGGATGATTATCTCCTCTTTATTGATGAATCGCATGTCACCGTTCCGCAAATCGGCGCGATGGTCAAGGGTGACCGCTCGCGCAAGGAGTCGCTCGTTGAATACGGTTTCCGTCTCCCGTCGGCTTTCGACAATCGCCCGCTGACTTTCGATGAGTTTAATGAGAGGGCTGGACAGACGCTCTATGTCTCGGCGACACCGGCTCCTTACGAACTTGAGCAGTCGACACAGATCGTCGAACAGCTCATTCGACCGACGGGACTGCTCGATCCCGTAATCTATGTGCGACCTGAAGAGAATCAAATGGAAGATCTCTTGGCTGCTATTCGTGAGACGACAGAAAACGGTGAGCGTTCTCTTGTCTTAACTCTGACGAAACAATTTGCTGAAGTGCTCGCCGACTATTTCAAGGAAGAAGGTTTGCGCGTCGAGTATCTGCATTCGGATATCGCGACAGTCGAGCGGTTGACCATTCTGCGAAAATTGCGGACGGGTGAATTTGACGTACTTGTCGGCATCAATCTTTTGAGAGAGGGACTTGACTTACCGGAAGTGTCGTTGATCGCCATCCTCAACGCCGACAATATGGGTTTTCTCCGTTCGACGACATCGCTCGTCCAGATCATCGGGCGTGCCGCGCGCAACGTGAACGGTCGCGTCATCCTGTACGCGAACGAGATTACTGCTGCAATGGAGAAGGCGATCAGCGAGACGAATCGCCGACGTAAAATTCAACATGCTTTTAACGAAAAACACGGCATTATTCCGACAACGATTAAAAAAGAGATTCGCGACTTGATCGATACGACATTTGATATTGTCGCTGACGAGGAGCTCGATCCGATTGAAGAGATCGAAGTCTTTGAAAAGGAAATCTCGACGTGGACGTATCACGAACTCCAGAAACGCGCGAAGCAAGTGGAAAAGGAGATGCGTTCGGCGGCTTCGCGTCTCGACTTCGAACTCGCCGCTATGCTGCGCGACCAGCTGATCGTACTCAAGGGAGCGATGGGAGGAAAATAGCATTGCTTTTCTAATGCTTTTCGAAGCGTATTCCTTTTTGCTGCTTTTTGACATTTCCATTACTTATTACACTTGTTTTTCGTATCGGGCGATCCCTCCTCTGTGATAGACTGAATAATAGAGAATTACTTCAATTATAGGGAGATTATTATGTCTATTTCACGTGCACAAACTGTTTACCAAAGTTGGCTGGAAAACCCCGCCCTCGATGCGGCGACACTCGCTGAACTCGTTGCGATTGCGGACGATACGGTCGAAATCGAAGATCGATTTTACCAGGATCTTCAGTTCGGAACGGCAGGGCTTCGCGGGATTATGGGTGCCGGTACCAACCGTATGAACCGCTATACGGTTGCACGTGCGGCTGAAGGTTTTGCTCTCCATCTCAAGTCGCTCGGTGAAGAAGCGTGCGAGCGCGGGATTGCCATCTCGTACGATTCGCGCAATCGTTCGCGTGAGTTCGCCGAGTTGTCGGCAGCTGTCTTCATTACGAACGGTCTGCGTGTCTATTTTTCCGATGAGCTTCGTCCTGTGCCGATCCTGTCCTATGCTATCCGTCAACACCGATGCGTCGGCGGCATCATGATGACAGCAAGCCACAACCCGAAGATGTATAACGGTTTTAAGGCTTATGGTGAAGACGGCGCGCAACTCGGACCGGAGGATGCCGACCATGTCGCCGAGGTGATGGCGACCGTGACGGATCTCACGGGTGTTTTGCAGAAGACGCTTTCATTCGAAGAAGCGATTCGCTCTCCCTTGTTTCATTTCATGGGCGCGGAACTCGATGACATGTATGACGAGATGTTATTGTCACTGACTCTGAACGGAGACCTCGTCCGCAAACATCACGACCTCCCGATTGTCTATTCGCCGCTTAACGGTACAGGCAATAAGCCTGTTCGTCGTATATTAAAGAAGCACGGCTTTACGAATGTTCAAGTCGTTCCGGAGCAGGAATTGCCGGACGGCAATTTCCCGACGACCCCTACTCCAAATCCGGAGCTTGCTGAGACACTGGAACTCGCCATCGCGCAGGCGAAGAGGACGGGTGCCGTCCTCGTGCTTGCGACGGATCCCGACGCCGACCGCGTCGGTGTCGCCGTCAGGACAAAAGACGATTCATTTGTTCTCTTATCAGGCAACGAGATCGGTCTTTTGCTGATGGATTATGTCTTGGGCACGAAAGATGCGCGCGGCGAATTGAGTGACGGTTCTTTCTGTGTATCCACTGTCGTTTCGTCACGGCTGACGGAAGCTATTTCGGAACGCTACGGGACAGGTCTGCACTTATCCTTGACAGGTTTCAGACATATCGCGGGGGAGATTCATAAGCACGGAGATGTCGCGGGTGGATCGTTCGAATTCGGCTACGAGGAGAGTTTCGGCTATCTCATCGGAAAAGACGTTCGAGATAAAGATGCCGTTGTCAGCTGTCTCATGATTGCAGAGATTGCGGCTGTCGCGGCGGAAGACGGTGAGACGATTGTCGACCGTGTTGAGAAGATGTACCGCACGTACGGATTTGCCGCGGAGAATACGATTTCGATTTTTAGAGAGGGCAAAGTCGGGCAGGAAAAAATCGCCCGTGCCATGAACGGTCTTCGTGAGAACCCCCTCGACGCGTTTGATGCGCTCGGCATTCGTACGCTTTCCGATTTTAAGCGAGGCGAGGTTATGAATTTCACTACGGGAGAGAGGGAATCGCTCGATTTCCCCGAGAGCAATGTTCTCCTGTACCAACTGGACGGGCATGATTTTATGTGTGTTAGACCGTCAGGCACCGAGCCCAAAATTAAGGTTTACTTCGGTTGCTACGGCAATGACCGTGATGATGTGGAGGCGCGTCAGAAAAAGTACGAGCAGATCGTTTTGGACCGCGTCAACGTGTTGCTGGAAGAATAATCGTCCATGTCCTTTACACACTTACACCTTCACACTGAATACAGTCTCCTTGACGGTGCCATCCGTATCAAAGAACTCCCGGACCGCCTGAAGGAAATGGGGATGGACGCGTGCGCGATCACTGATCATGGCGCCATGTACGGGATTCTCGATTTCTACAGAACGATGAAGGCGAACGGCATCCACCCGATTATCGGGTGTGAGGTTTATGTGGCGCCTCGAAGCCATAAAGAGAAGGAGGGAGCCGCTGACCGCGATCCTTCTCATCTCATTCTTCTTGCCGAAAACAACGAAGGCTATCACAACCTCATCAAGCTCGTCTCTGCCGGTTTCGTGGACGGGTTTTACTACCGTCCGCGCATTGATAAGGAACTGCTGGAAAAACACCACGACGGGCTTATCGCGCTATCCGCGTGTCTTTCGGGTGAAGTGCCTCGTCTCATTCTTGACGGGCAGCGCGAACGAGCCGTTGAAGTCGCACTGGAGCATCGCGATCTGTTCGGTGCCGACAACTATTTCCTTGAAATACAGGCGAACGGTTTGCCCGAGCAGGCTCTCGTCAATCAGGAGCTGATCATGATCAGTCGCGAGACCGGTATCCCGCTCGTCGCCACGAACGACTGTCATTATTTGAATAAGGACGACGCTTTTGCGCACGACGTTCTTTTGTGTATGCAGACGGGCAAAACGCTGAATACTCCTGATCGGATGAAAATGGAAACGGACACGCTGTATGTGCGTTCTCCGGAGGAAATGGCTGAGATGTTCGCCTCGACGCCGGAGTCACTGACGAATACGGCGGTGATCGCTAAGCGTTGCCAAGTCGAGCTCGAATTCGGAAAACTCTCGTTGCCGCATTTTGAGACGCCGCCGGGAGAGACGGCAGTCGATATGCTTCGACGCCTCTGCTTGGAGGGTCTCGACCGGCGTATGGCTGCGAGGAAGACGGGGATTGACCGGGATGAGTATCTCGCGCGCATTGAATATGAGCTCGAAGTGATCAACGGCATGGGATATACCGACTACTACCTGATCGTCTGGGACTTTATCCGATATGCGAGGGAGCAAGGCATCATGGTCGGACCCGGTCGCGGTTCGGGTGCCGCGTCGCTTGTCGCCTACACGCTTTTCATCACGGATATCGATCCTCTCCAATACGGTCTACTCTTTGAGCGCTTTCTCAACAAGGAACGCGTCAGCATGCCCGACTTCGATGTCGATTTCTGTTATGAGCGTCGCGGCGAAGTGATCGACTACGTTACGAACAAATATGGAGCCGATCATGTCTGCCAAGTCATCACGTTCGGGACTTTGGCAGCCCGTGCGGTGATTCGCGATGTCGGACGCGCACTCGATCTGTCCTATGCTGACACGGATCGCATCGCGAAAATGGTGCCGAATCAGCTGAAGATGACAATTGACAGAGCACTTGATTTAAATCCGGAACTGAGGATGCTTTACGAGGAAGATCCCGTAACGAAACGCGTAATCGATCTCGCCAAGCGTTTCGAGGGCATGCCGCGCCACGCGTCGACACATGCGGCAGGCGTTATTATTGCCGGCGAACCCGTGTGCTCAATTGCACCGCTTGCTCGCAACGATGAGTCGATTGTCGTTCAATTTACGAAAGATGATATCGAGGATGTCGGTCTTCTCAAATTTGACTTTCTTGGGCTTCGCACGTTGACCGTATTGCAGGAGACGTCGCGCCTCGTACAGGAGAAGACTGGGACGGGCATCGATTTCAATTCGATGACTTTCGATGACCCGAACGTATACGAGATGATCAGCCGTGGCGATACGGATGCCGTTTTCCAACTGGAGAGCGGCGGCATGACGCAATTTATGCGCGATCTGAAACCTGAGACATTTGAGGACATCATTGCGGGCATTTCGCTATTTCGTCCGGGACCTATGGATCAGATTCCGCGATACGTCGCGGCGCGTCACGACCCGAGTAAGATCAAATACGATACGCCTTTGTTGAAACCAATCCTTGAAGTGACTTACGGCGTCATGGTTTACCAAGAGCAGGTCATGCGCACCGTGCGGTCGGTTGCCGGTTTTTCTATGGGACAGGCGGACAACGTGCGCCGCGCGATGGGGAAGAAAGACGAGAAACTCCTTCAGAGTCTGCGAACTCTTTTTATAGAGGGCGGTGTCGATGAGAAGGGCGCAGAGGTGCCGGGCGCACTTGCCAATGGCGTGCCGCGAAAAGTCGCCGAGAAACTGTTCGAGGATATCAGAGCTTTCGCAGGTTACGCCTTTAACAAGGCGCACGCCGCACCGTATGCCGCCGTCGCCTACTATACGGCGTGGTGCAAATACTATTATCCAGTCGAGTTCATGGCGGCGATCTTAAATTCGTATCTTGGCGATTTGGCAAAGGCGGCTCGATATGTCGGCGCGGCGGAGGCGATGGGAATTCGTGTTTTGCCTCCTGATATCAACAAGAGTGTCGCGCGCTTCGCGCCTGAAGGCGATGCGATTCGGTTCGGACTCGGCGCGATCAAGAACGTCGGTCGTGACGCTATCGAGGCGCTTGTATCGGAAAGAAAGAGAGAAGGCGATTATAAGTCATTCGGCGATTTCCTGAGACGAATGTGCGACACGGCGGTCAATAAAAAGATGATCGAGAGTCTTGTGCGTTCTTCTGCCTGTGACGCTTTCGGCATCACACGCTCGAAGATGATCGCCGTCATCGAGCCGTTTACCAACAGTGTCCTAGCCGCGAAGAGAAAAACCATGGAAGGGCAAATGTCGTTCTTTGATTTCACGACGGATGAATCATTCTCTCGCCTTGACGAACCGGATTACCCGAATGTTCCTGAATTTCCTTTGCTCGAGCGTCTTGCCATGGAAAAGGAAATGACGGGACTTTACGTGACGGGACATCCTCTCAGCTCATACCAGACAGCTTTGCGGGCACTCCCGCTCGTCTCAAGCGACGAGCTGAGGAAAGATGACTTTGATGACAGTGAAATCGAGGACATCGACAGAAGTCGAGAACGCGGACTTCTCGGCATACGCGATCGCGACCGGCTGATCATGGCAGGATTAGTGACGAGTCGGCGAGATTTGTTCACGAAGAGGAATGATCGGATGGCGTTTATCGGATTAGAGGATGATGGAGGTGTTTGGGAATTGGTCGTTTTCCCGAAGACTTATGAGAGCTATCACCATCTTCTCGATGACCACGGCGTTCTTATTGTCGCCGGTACGGTCGATTTACGCGAGGAAGAGCCAAAGCTCCTAGCGGAAGTGATCGCACCGCTGACAAGCGACATGCGTGAATTGCCTGAAGAATTCAAGAAGGCGGGATTTACGGAAAGGCATAGCAGAGGTAAGGGGCGCGGCAACAGCCGTTCCAATGATGGGAACGGAAACCAGCGTCAACAGGATAGACGTGAACACCGGACGAATCTTCGCTCCGGTGCCCATGTCAATGAGCCGTCGGAAATGCGGGCAAATGCGGATGCCAATGGTTTTGCGCCGAAACAAATTGTGTTCAGATTGAGGCGGCGATCGAATTCGGCGGAGCTTTCTTCTTTTCGATCCGCTGTTCAGTATTTTTCCGGTGATGTCCCTGTCAGGATTTTTGAGGAGGATAGCGACTCTCTTCTTCCTGCGGAAGATGATCTGCTTGTCGAATGGACACAGGAGACGTCGATGTTGCTCTTGGAAAGATTTGGTGCCGAGAATTTCGGTCTAATATAAAATTTACATCCGCATGTTATATTATGGAAGGAATCAGTCGATGTGTTTTCGATGCTGAGAGAGCGCTTGTCGACCGAAATGTTGTTTTTGAAAGTGGCGTATCTGAATGAAGGCATTGCATGAATCTCAACTCGATCAGAAAGCTACCGCCGAGGAAAGCTTAACGGTATTAAACGACCAAACCGAGACGGGTGAGACATCGGGCGTTCCGAGAGAGTCGCATGCAGGTTCGGATACAAACGTTCGGTTTATTTTAAATATTCCAAATACCCTGACCATCATTCGGTTATTGGCAGTCGTTCCTCTGGCAATCCTGATTTCACGTTGGCCCGAAAAGCGCCTCGTCACGGTGATTGTTTTTGTCGGCATATGGGTAACGGATATTCTTGACGGTTTTATCGCACGCCGTTTCAA
>JAAZMK010000164.1 GCA_012798865.1 Clostridiaceae bacterium
AAAAGTATAGCGGAAAGGTTACACAGATTAGTGCATGTCGTGTCATAGTAAACAGAACAGCCAACTTGCCAGATTAAACTGGACGACCCGCGCTTCTCACTGTCCAAGTTACTTTGGCATTCAGCTTCAGATTGGAGTTTTTCACAAAATATTATGATTAGGTAGTGTGAAAGCGTAAGTCACAGTATAATGAAAAAAAAGTGTCAGGGGGGCAGATTCATGAAGCAGTTTCATTCCCTGAGGAAATGGCTAGTCAGCCAGGTCAAAGCCCATCCGCTCCGGAGCTCACTTATTGCTTCCGGAATCTCTCTTTTACTTATCTTGGGTTGTCTTCTTGTTTTCGGAGTTTTTGAATCAGAAGGACTGAACCTGGATCAGAGCGGATTTGATTACCTTCCCGATCGCGAATATATTCTCGGCGCAAAGGAAGATGAAAGACCGCGTACGCTCAATGAACTACTTTACAGTCAGAATGCTGACATAGAGGATTTTCTACACAGTCCTGACATTGCAGCGGAGCTGCTGGCGGCAGAGAATCTCACGGATATTGTGGATTCGCGCTATGCCCTCGACAATCTCAGGAATATAGAAAGACAGCTGAATGAGCGGACGGAGGAAGAGAATCTTCCCATGGGAGATCTGGTTACACTTAACTCTACACCCGTCGAACCGCCTGTCATCGAAAAACCGCCGAGTCCTGCAGATGCTCTGAAGCCATTTATGCCGGATCCCGCTTCTGTAGAAGAGAAGAATCCTCTTCCCAAATCCGAGGGAGCCAAGCGGCTTGATGAAATGGCTGAAGCTATCGTCTTAAACCGTCCGGCAGAGGTCGCCCAAGTTCGCGATTCCTACAATCTCCAGCAGGACATTTTCGGACAATTGAGGGATAAAGTAGCCGATCTTCTGGAGGATGCTGAGTATGGAGAATGGGAACGCCTGCCTTCTTCCATCAACTTGAAGGGCATCTGGCAGAACCCGGGAGAAGCATTGGTCCATATGGTTCCTGAGGCAGACTGGCTTCCTGAGGAAGGCTATCGCATCTATAGACAGATCGGGGACACAAAAGAACTGGTCGTGGAACAACTGGCTGCGACGCAAAAGGTTTTTACGAATCATTTTAAGCACCCGGATGCACAGGATATCCAGAAAATTTATAAAGCCGCTGAATACTCCGAGAATGATCGGGCTACTCTGGGGATGGATGAAGCGACCTTTCACGACACCATCTACCGAACCCGCCCCATGTTACAAGAAGTTATCCATATGGGGGGAGAAAAAGACTTTCTTCTCATGAAAGAAGCACAGATTACGATACCTGACGGCGTGGATCAAA
This sequence comes from Clostridiaceae bacterium, assembly GCA_012798865.1. Lineage (GTDB taxonomy): Bacteria > Bacillota > Clostridia > Saccharofermentanales > DTU023 > UBA4923. The sequence goes on from JAAZMK010000164.1 coordinate 1,334, forward strand.
AAATGCCCCAGTCAGACCGTGCACTGAGCTCCCCCGTTCAGATCATGAATCTTCCGGAGAATGGACGGTACGAAGCGGGCTCTATACGCTCACAGGTCTGGAAGCGATTTTCGGTGTACCAGGCGGAGCTTCCCTACGGCATTCAGAGCTTTGGAGATCCGAGTACTGGAGGAGAAAACAAAGCTTATGAGGCGGCCGCCACGACTCTTGAAGCCCGCCAGCAGATCTCTACACTGGCATTTGTTGACGATGACTTCGCCGAAGAAGCCGGTTTTCTCATCCGCGATGATCTATCAGGGATGAAACTTCCGAACGGCGAATGCATCACATATACTATTGAATCTCCCCATGGACAGAGCGCCAGCGTGAAGCTCTACTGGGGAGAAGAGCTGCCTCTTACGAAACCTGAAGGATTCATGGGGTACGGACTTGACGGGAAAGTCTATCTGCGTTGGAGAAAACCCGCCAGCGAGACCGAAGGCAAAATCATCAGCGGCTATTTCATTGAGCGCAAGCTTGAGGGAGAATCAAAATTCGTTGCAGTCCATGATAAGCCTGTCGTTATTACTGAAATCCTCGATAAGACGGGAGTGTTCTTTGAGACTCCGGTCATGTATCAGGAAAAACTGGAAAACGGAACGAAGGCGCAATATCGCCTGTATTCCATCGACATCTTCGGAAGACGAAGCGAGTGCTGTGAACCCATTAATATCCGGGTGGAAAAGGTAACCCCGCCCGATTCTCCCACAACCTCCTCTCTGATTCTCATAGGAGGCGAGGAACCTTTTCTTTCTGACGATGTCCTAGGGAACGCCATACGCGAAGCCATCTCCAAGAACAAAGGCAAAGATGGAATTGTCATTCCGATCTTCAATGAATCACCCGATACGGTTCGCTTCACGCTCTACCGTGCCGAAGCGATAGGGGCTGGGTCCTATGGTAAACCTGTTCCTTTGGCGAACTTCCGCTTCGATAATCCGAAAAAAGGAATGGAGGGAAAAGAAGGCACTTTGCCGGAGACCCCTTCGGAGACGACCAAGAACAAATCATCTCAATCGGGGAAAACCCATGGACAATACGCCTGGGGAAAACTTTTCGACGTCCACCATCTGTTTCTCAAGAACAATGAGCCTCTGGCTCCGGACATGATCTATTTTGATGCTGATATCGAGAAGGGAGTGACTTATAAGTACTGGGTATCTGCATGGGATTCTTGGAATAATGAGAGTGCGTGGTCCAAGTCCTGCGCTATCGGTGTTCCGACCTCGGAAGAACCAAGTGTTCCTGACTCGCTCATGATCTCCATGATGACAAGAAAACTGCCGGACTACTCCCGTCTCTTGCCGGGAATTGTCGCTGATGAGAATGTATCTCAAAAGAACCTAGAAGAGGACAGCGACAAACCGACAAGATTGAGTGCGGAAAATACATCCGTTACAGAAATGGCAGATATTTCAGGTGTCCGGATCGGGAGTTACATCAGCGGGGAGGAGGCGCCGCTGATTCTTTCACGGTTATTTGACAATTTCCCGGAACAGAAATACATACACATTTTTCTGGGAGTTCGCGGAAAAGATGTTCTACCGGACGGCTCGGCGCGCCTGAGATGGCCTGCTTACAGCGGGGACGACCTCGGCGGGTATGTCGTCTATCAGCTGCATGGCGAGTCTTCAATTCCGGAAGATGTGCAAAACCTTGACCGCGACGAACTGATGGCGCTGGGTCAGTGGACAAAGCTGACGGATAAAGCCCTAGAGCAGAATCAATACCTCGTGCAGGGACTTGACCCGGAAAGAAAAGGAGTCCACCTCTTCCTCGTCTGCTTAGAACCGTCACACGTTAGCACAGATGGCGACGCGGGGGACGGCACGGGAGAGTTGACGCTCTTATCATTGGCACGTTTCACCGGTGCGCTTCCCATTAATCAGAATCCTGAAGGTGGATATGTTCTTCTTGAATGGGAAGAACCGAAAGATCTTCAAGTCAAGCATTACCGCATCTACCGCAGTGAAGTACAGAACTTCAAAAAGGCAGTGGATGAGTCGGCACTGGAGTGGACACTCGTGGGAGATTTGATCTCCGGCACGCAGTTTACTGACCCTGTCGAACAGAGTCACGCTCATTATTATTACTATAAGATCACTGCGGTCTCTCCTTGGGGAGTCGAGTCGAGCATTGGTACGGTGGAGAAATTCCGCGTTCCTTCGACAAAGCCTCCGCAGACACCTAATCTCCTGCTTCCACTCTCGCGAAAAGATGGAGTGCAGGTGAATTTTTCTTCCGTCGAGTATTGCAGTCGCTACGAAGTCTACCGTGCGGAAATTCCCAAGATTACGGCAGATAAGCTGAAGGACATTGACTCCTCTGTCTTGAGGAGTATCTTTACAACACCTGCAGTGAATGACGATTTCCTCACTTCAATTTTGAAAAAAGGAGTCGACTCTGCAGCGAAGGGGGCAGGGCAAAAACTCAACGCTCTCCTTTCTTTCAAGACGGTCACTCTCTCACAAGCCGATCGTCTTTCAGCTATTCTCTCACAGGTGGATGTTTCCCAGCGTCAGAGCGCCTACTCCGAGATTATTCATAAGTTTGGTCCTCTCGCTCTCGCCGACTATGGGGAGCTGAGCCTTCCGATGATGGAACTCGTCGAGTGGACTAAAATTGCCGAGATTCCCGTCGACGAGGACACCGAGGAACTTGTCGATCCGGGAACAGGGCTGAAGAAGCCTCTCTCCGTGATCGACTATGACGCTCAATATGGAACCCACTATCTCTATACGGTTCAGGCATGGAATGATGACGAATTAGGATCTACACGCCCTGAGCCCGTGGAGGCGACTCCACGTAGAAACCGCGGGTTTGATCCGATTGACGGATTGAGTTTCACCATCTCACACGGAGAGTTCCCCTCGATCGATCTGACTTGGAACGAACCTCGCATGGAGGGGTTGACACCGGAACAGTGCCTCGAAGACACGATCGGTTACATCGTCTACTACTCTACGGAGAAAGATGGAATCTACGTCCAAGCGAGTCCTCTGCAATTCGATCCGAGTTGGCGCGATGCCAAGGCGGACAGAGCGGCTACCAACTGGTATAAGGTGCGGGTGCTCGATACTGGAGGATATCTGAGTGATTTTTCGGAACCGATCTTAGCACGTGAGAATGTGACGATTGAGCTTCCCAAGACGGACATCCCCGGTGAGTCGGAGTCCTCTTTCTATCGAATGTCGACATCTGCGGAGAATCATTCTCCGCAGATTATGAGATTAGCAACGTCCGCGACAGGCAAAGTTGAACTGAGCAATACGTTAACGTGGAAATTCGGCGATTTCGCAGGTTTTCCTCTCAGGAATATTACTCTTGAAAGTCCCACGTTCTTTGGTGCAAGATTCGGTCTTAAAGGGAGTGCGGAGCTGCTCTTCGGCGAGCCCGGTGTCGGACAGGTCCTCCCGGTGCGCATTGCCGATGCGGATTATGTTGTAGCGGGTAAAGAGATTATTTTCACCGAAGGCGTTCTCTATGTGGACAAGCCGTACAAGCTTGAAGAAATCGGAGTAACCATCAGCTCCCTGAATATTCCTTTTAACAGTTCGGGAAAGGTGAGTGGGTTTGTTCAAAACTCAGATCCGAGCAAAAATTTGCTTGGCAATCTCTCCGGATTCGCCTTTACGGATGCATTATTGCGCGGTCAGACCGATATTTATATCGGGTTAAAACAAGGACAGATGAGCGTTCTTCCGGAAATCCGCATTGATCGGCTGACGCTCGATAGAATATCCTCTGTCGTTATCTCACTAGATACGAATAAAAACTCGACAAAAGTTCTTTCCTTTATAACAGAAGCGACATTGAAAGCTCCTCTGGAAACACTCAACAATGAAGGTATTCGAATGCTCGCAAGGGATCTCTGCTGCGACGCACACGGTCGAATCAGCGGGAGCTTGGAAACGATGGGTATAACGCCGCAAGATGCCGATCGACAATTCTTGCAGCTTCTTGTCCCCGGCGGGGCAGGGTTGAAAGTGGAAGCTCGCATCGTTTACGAAAAGGGTGTTCCCACCGATGACGGTTTCATTGAGGGCAAGGTTATTCTTCCTTTCGAGCGGGCAAAGGAGATGGGTACCGGTTCCCTCCAACATTTCGCAAGAGTTCATAGCGCCATCAATACGATGGACTATTTTATGGACCCCGCGTATGACAAGGAGAAACACGACGACTCGACCACAAATGAGTACTTCATCAATTTCGGAGAGATCGCGCAGCAAAACGGACTTTTAATCGTCCCGGCAGATCCCGACATGCAAAAAGACTGCGCCTTTGCGGAGTTCTCCGTGAACAACTGGAACGGCGAGGGTTTCATGGTTGAGTCCGCCAACCTGACACCCGTGCGCGTGGCGGACCGGAGCCTTAGCAAGGATCTCCAGCGTGCGCAAGCCATCATCGTATCGCCTACGGAAATCAGTATCGACCTTGACCGGAATGCGTATCTCCCGGCAACCAAGGGGTCCGAGACACCGCGAGAGACGGAGAAGCCTTTTTGGGTAGGAATGGTATTTAAAGGCGGGGAGTTGGCACTGCCGCCCGCCTTTGTGCAGACGGATGACGGACAGCCCATCAAATTCCGCCTCGCTGAAGGCGAAATGATTTATGACCTTAACGGCTTCAATTATCAGACTTATCTGTATAACGATGAAGGGGTTCCCGCCGCTTTTGGCGAACAACTCGGCGGTTTTTCGGACGTGATCGTGTACGACTGTCTTCTTGACATGTATGCCAATAAGGTCAACCTGGAGATCAATGCCGAAGTGGCGCTGGAACTGTTTAACAACAACCGGGTCAAGGTGAAACTCTACACTAACAAAGAAGACAACGAGGATGCAAAAGGCGGTGAGTTCCTCTGTTCTGTCGCCCCTACGGTGATCGAAGATTTTGTGGGTCCTGGCACGAAGCTTACGATCGATGGAGGCTTCTTGAAGCCGGAAGGCATGCGCTTCGGCGGGGCGATCGAGCTCACGACACCGGAAATTCAGCTGAAAGAGCCGATGAAATTCACGACCATGGCGGTTCCAGCGAAAAAGACAGACACCTTTGCGGACAATAACGGCGACAAATTGCACGCTTGGTCAACTCTTGACAAGTCCGCGCCCATCCACATGCAGGGCTTCTCCATGGATATCCGGGAAATCAACTTTGAATATCTTGCCGCCAATGTGACACCGGGTACGGCGACGAGACTCTCGCTCTGGGGGTCCGTGCTTCTCTCGGAAGAGATTGCGCTGGGTGCAGAGACCACCGATCGCATCTCGGTCGATACACTCAAAGGATCGACACCGGAAATGCCCGAGGTAATCTATAAAAACTCCCACTCATTGCTCGAGACCAGTTTTGACGGATGCATCGATGTGAAGGGTGTTCTCGTTCCCAAACGATTGGCATCTTCTTCGTCACAAGCTTCTCAACCTCAGTCGCTTACTCCGACGGCGATGGCGGCGCATCATCCGATACGGCTGTCATCGGATGAACAGGATATTAAAGAAGCCGAAAAAGCGGTCTCTCAGATTGAACAAGGTCTTGTTGAGTTTCAAACAGAGAATCTGGACCTCGGGTTCCTCGGGAGTCTCGGAGAGCTGCCGATCGATACGATCACGCGTTTTGGTTACGACGTAGACAACGCCAGGTGCTATTTCTCCATCGGGATGTTGAAGAAAGCCGGCGATAAAGAGCTTAATGTGGGGATCGGCTCTTTGGACAAGTTCTCGGGTCTGATCGTCAATAACATGATCGTTGAACGCGATGAACAGAAGCATCTCGTATTTCCGGAAGGAAAGGCGGAGATGAAGGAGTTTATCTCGGAGATGGAGGTCGATCGAAGCCAGGACGGGAAGATGTTGGCAGCCATGAAGGGTACTCTCAATATCAAGAAGATTGCGCAGGTGCGCGACCTATACTTCGGCTTTGAAAGCGGTCCGTTGGTAGAGGCGTCGGGAGGTCTCTATCTGCCACTGGATGTGGATGTTATCCTCAATCCCCAGAGCGACGGTTTTAGACATGTGGGGGATGTCGACATTCTCTACAGCCATCCGGATCGCTACTTCTCTTTCAGCATGACACTCAATGAGATCGATATGGTGGCGATAAAACTGAGCGGATCGCTCGGCTTTGAATTCAGCCCTAAACTTTTCGGAGTGTATGTCGGCTATCCCGAGACGCTCGCTGGAAATATCGGCATCTACCGCGTAGGCTTAGGTCTCGGTTTCCGTTTAGATGACGATGGCGCGAACATCATCAAAGCCAAAATCGAGTTCGGTTTTGAGCGTTCAGTGGATGTGTCGATCGTCTATCTGCGAGGCTTCATCTATGCCGGCGCGGACGGAGCCTACTACGAAAAGTACGATCAAGATGGGGACGGTGAATACGACGGTTCGAAATTCATTCTCACCATTTATCTTAAAGGAGGTCTTGAAGGCGGAATCAAAGTCTCCGGGAAACGCTATAACATCATCAATATGTATCTCGATGCTCGAGGAACGATCGAATCGATTCCCAAGAAAGACGAGTGGAAACTGACATGTTCAGCGAAAGTCTCATATAGTCTTAACCTCTACCTCTTCTCTGTCAGCGGATCGGTCAGCGCGAAGTTTGATACGACTTTGTGACGCGGAGATAAGTAGAAATTTAAAGCATGAGACCGGACACCCCGGGGATATCATCTCACCCCGGGGTGATTTTCGTCGTTTTTATGGCATCGTGCCTAATTGATCATTGGCAGCTCATTATGCTAAGCTCCGTCTATCGTGCTTTTAAACTTTTATACTGCATAATATGAGCTATTAACCGGACTAAAGTAGATTGAGGCATAATAATGAATGATCAACATGTTGAATTCGAGACGTATTTTAAAAACTATCCCGACGCGAACGGCTACTTCGGCAAATACGGCGGCTCCTATATCTCGTCCGAATTGCAAACCGCTATGGATGAGATTGAGGCGGCGTACCACACAATTTGCAAATCGTCGAAATTCATCAGCGAGCTTCGCCGCATTCGCCGGGAGTTTCAGGGAAGACCGACGCCGATCTCTCATTTGGAACGATTATCCGACAAAATCGGTACAGGCGTACAACTCTATGTTAAACGCGAGGATTTAAACCATACGGGAGCCCATAAGCTTAATCACTGCATGGGTGAAGCGCTGCTTGCCAAATTCATGGGAAAGAAGAAAGTCATTGCCGAAACCGGTGCCGGTCAGCACGGTGTCGCCCTTGCGACCGCCGCCGCATACTTCGGACTCGAGTGTGATATTTACATGGGTGCCGTAGATATAAAGAAGCAGGCTCCCAATGTTGCAAGAATGAAGATTCTCGGTGCGAGAGTCGTCGAAGTAACGGACGGATTGCAGACCTTGAAAGAAGCGGTAGATGCAGCATTCATGGCATACGCCGAGGATTACGAGAACGCTATCTATTGTATCGGCTCAGTCGTAGGTCCGCATCCGTTTCCCCTGATTGTTCGCGATTTCCAACATGTTGTCGGCGTCGAGGCAAGAGAGCAATTCACGGGTATGACGGGCGAGCTTCCCGATGCGGTTGTCGCTTGTGTTGGCGGGGGCTCCAACTCGATCGGCATTTTTTCCGGCTTTTTCAATGACCCCGTTGACCTATACGGCATTGAGCCGCTTGGAAGGGGAGCTAAGATTGGAGACCACGCCGCCAGTCTCACATACGGCGAAGAAGGGATCATGCATGGCTTCAACAGCGTCATGTTAAAAGATGAGAGCGGTGAGCCGGCACCCGTGTACTCGATCGCTTCCGGTTTGGATTATCCGTCCAGCGGTCCGGAGCACGCCTTCCTGCGTGACATCGGCAGAATTAAGTACGATGTGGTGGACGATGAGGAAGCCGTCGACGCCTTCTTTAAGCTCTCCAAGATGGAGGGTATCATTCCTGCCATCGAAAGCGCCCATGCCGTCGCCTACGGCATGAAGCTTGCCAAAACGATGGGCAAAGGGTCGGTGCTGATCAATTTATCCGGTAGGGGCGACAAGGACATGGATTACATCATCGAGAAGTACGGTATCAGATAAACAAAAACGGCGACGGGGGAGATTACCATTTTCCTAGTCTCTTATGTATCGTTTTCTCATAAAAAGGGGCGACAGTTGTTTGCCGGAGTGAACGTTCTCTCCGCAGTCTTGAGGCAATTCCTCGGCGTTCAGCGATTCATTTTCTGCATGATAGATCATTATAATTAGATCGGAACGACCACACGAAAGGAGTATAGAACGTCATATGCGGATGTCAATCAAAGAAAAAGTGCTCAAAACGGCTTTCATTGATACGTTGCCGATTCTCGTCGCCTTTCTTATTCTCGGCATGGGCTTTGGAGTCTTGATGTCCAATGCCGGTTATTCTCCTTTTTTCGTTTTCCTTATGAGCGCTTTCATTTATGCAGGCTCGATGCAGTTCGTTGCAGTGTCCTTGATCGCGGCGAAAGTGATGCCTATAACGGCATTGTTAATGACGTTTCTCGTTAATGCCAGACATATCTTTTACGGATTGTCGCTACTGGAACGCTACCAATACACGGGCAAGCTTAAACCGTATCTCATTTTCGGTTTAACAGATGAAACATATTCCCTTGTTTGCAACCCATCGCATGTGACAAATGAAAATAAAACGGCTTACTATTTTTTGGTTACACTCTTGAATCACCTCTATTGGATCGCCGGCGGACTCATCGGCAGTGTTTTAGGTAACGTAATTCCTTTCAACAGCAAGGGAATCGAATTCTCCATGACGGCGCTTTTCACGGTGATTTTTCTCGAACAGTGGAGAGATACAAAAGACCATGCTCCGGTCCTAGTCGGAATCGTGTCCACGGTCGCCGCCAGAATCGTGTTCGGTCCCGATCATTTCCTCATCGCTGCCATGATCCTCATCGCTGTCAGCTTATTGTTGCTTTTACATAGACGAAAGGGGGAAGATCACTTTGCCTGATACACACGATCTGATTCTCGTTGCCGTGATCGCGGCGGGAACAGCCGTGACTCGCTTTCTACCGTTTCTCCTTTTCCCGCCTGGTAGAAAAAAGCCGCGTTGGCTGTTGCGTTTGAGCAACGTACTTCCTTCAGCGGTCATCGCCATGCTCATTGTGTATTGTCTGAAAGACGTTTACTTTTCCAAGACTCAGGGCTTTCTACCTGAACTGATTTCTCTTGCTGTCGTCTTCCTTTTGCATCTTTGGAAACGCCAATCCTTGCTAAGCATCGTCGGCGGTACAATCTGTTACATGGTTCTGATACAACATTTTTTTAATCATTAGTACCTTTGTCAGCAAATAAGCAGATAGGGGCTTGAAACGCCGCGAGATGGCGGTATGCTGCATGTATTCCAATATGAATATTAAGGGACTATATGAAACGAAGAATGAAAAAATCAGTGTAAACATCAACATGGTAGAACTGGGCAAGATTGATTATCTAGCCAATAATTGGCATCTATTCAAATCATACGGAATTAATCAAATCTGCCATTACGCACGAGCAGGATCTTAACAGGGGATGCAAAACTCTTGCCGAAGACACAGTGTTGTCATTGGTGTTGTATTTCTTACACAGATCTGGGGGCTTGTGGCAATGCCAGACCGTCGCTGAGACTCAAAAAATCAACGCGGTGCTCGCGCGAGCACCGCGTTGCCTCGGGAGCTAATTTACCAATCTGCTACCGGAGTTGTCGCTATCAGCAGTTAAGGCACTTTTTTATCCGCCGAAATCGCCTGTTTCCGGCCAACCTTCCGGTTGCCCGTCATAGCCATCCTTCACGACATCAAAAAGCGGATAAAAGTTGACGTAAGAGTAGTCGAATACATCGTTTTCTTCCGCTACAATCACGTCCCAGCGTCCGTCGGAATAGACGGTCGCGTCCGGCCAGTCTTGACCGTACTTGTGATTATTCTGCTTCTTAAAACCGTAAGATTCCAAACGCTCGCCGTAGGCGTCGATATCTGCCTGCTTGTAAACGATGTCGGTTGTGTAGAAGCTCCTGTCAGGAGCCCAACCGCCTACCATGATTTCGCCGCTTGCCGGTGTGGGAATGTCTTTGGGCCAGCCTACAGGCGCAGGAATGCCAGGTTCCGGATCAGGTTTCGGCTGTTTCTCACTCTCGCTCGGTTCGGGTTTAGGTTCAGATTGGTCCGGCTCCTTGCTTCCATCTACCGATGGCAACGGCTTAGGTTGCTCCGGATCCTTATCGCAGGCGACGACGAGGGTAAGGACAAGTGCCAAGATGGTCAAAATGGTTAGAATTTTCTTAAACATTGTAAAGACTCTCCTCCTAATATCCTTTGCCACAAAGTAAGTGACAAAATCACGATATTACAATGCAATTGTATTAGCTCAAAATGATTTGCTCAATACGTTTGTCGTATTCGGTTGATTTTCGTCGTATCCGGTCCTTGTATCCTCTAATGGAATATGCCGGAAAAGCGAGTGCCTTTTTTGTTGTGCACGCTTTCATTTGTCCGCCAAGAGCTGAAAAAAGGAGCTGAATCAATTTTCAGCTCCTCTGTATCAGTTGATTTTCCAACAGTCAGCTTTGATCGTTGGGTTGGATCGCGCACGGATCGATTGGCATTAGAATGAGTGACCGCCGGAACTTCCGCCGCCTCCGCCTCCTCCACCTCCGGAGCTCCCGCCGCCTCCGCCGGATGATGATTCCGTGTGACGTGTCCTTTTTTGCGATATCATTGTCGCGGTCACATTCTGGATAAAATCGGTTCTTTCCCCGAGGCAGTCGCCTCTAATGACGTGTGGCGTGTCAGTCTTCTTTATCGAAACCGTTCTCCTTCGGTTGAATGTAACGAGCAGGAAGTTCAACAAGAGTCCGAGACATATAGCCATGAGCGCATTTGTCACATACCTCATCGGAGTGGATATCCTCCCGCCTCTCAGGATGATGAGAACTTGATTGAAAGCCTCATTAGCACATTCATAATATTCTTCGCGGGAAGCGTATTTATAGATATTGGTCGCAATCTCGTTTGACTTCGTGTTATTGATTAACTTTGCAAATCGACCGTCCGAGTAGAACCAAATCATTCTGTTGTCCATGTCGATCAGGAAGAGGGTGCCCGACTGCTCGCCAAAAAGTTTATAGTACCTGCTTTCTGCGTATCTTTCCGCTGACTCGTTATTTTCATAGATAGTAATGAAGGCAGCGTGTCCGTACTCTGTCACGGCTTTCATATTCTCGAGCAAGCTCTCCTTTTCTCCTTTGCTGAGAAGCCTTGCCTCGTCATGGATTACGACCATATTGTCGTTATCTGCCGTGTATTTTATAACGGTCTCTTCATCTGCGGAAACGGAAATTGCGGACAAAAACACAAGCAAAACGGCGAGCACCATGATGACCGGAAATCTTTTTCTATTTTCCATGGTCCGCGCCCTCCCTTCTGAAGAAATCCGGTACCGGTCTGGTGGTCAGATAGTTCAAATAGTTGATCATTGAAAGCATATTCGCCAGCATGCCGAGCAGACAGAGAATAGCCATCCCGTAATACCAATAATCGTATGCGGGGTTTTTTATCCCTATTAACAGTCCTATTCCGAGTACAATGACTCCAATCAGCATCGGTATGGGTGCTGTCTTTTTTTCAATTTTTGTAACTCTGTTCGTCGTCATTATGAAGAGGTGGATCTGGAAGATCAATGTAATGGCGTAGACGAGGGGATTTGCCTTATTCTTGATGCCGTCTGCCATGTCCATAGTTCCAAAAAATACGGTTGCTGCCACGATGATGAATCCGATCAGAAATCCAAACAAACTGCTCTTCTTCCTGGGAGATTTCGCGTTTTTTTTCTTTTTCTTATCCTTATCCTGTTTCTTTCTCTTGATATTTACATTTCCAATATCAAAAATATGATTCTCTCTATAGTAGATTTTTGAAATTTCACGTGAGAACACGATAGAAGATATTGACAGGAAAACCGCAGCTACCCAAGAAATTGTCTTCGGCAGTATAAACATCGGAAGCAGCGACGAAATGACAAATAATATGATTGACGCAATGCCAGAAACCTTGAAGAACGCTTTCGTGTTCACCGGGATATCCATCGATAGTTTTCCCGTTTGACCGTTCATCACGGAATATGCCACCCTTCCCTTATTCTTCCAGGTCAGGAACCAAACAGGAAACAGATCGACCCGGTGCCGGTATCCGGCAACACCGGTCTGTCTTTTCCTCTCCGAATGTTCTTTCGGAACCTTCACGTCAACATACCCGGCTCTTTCAGCGATACCCTTGTAGACGGTATCTATGGCAATCTCCTCAACCATTTCGCCGTAGGTTTCCGGGGGAGTTGTCAGTTTATCTGAATAAAACCCTGCGACGTATGCTTCCTTAAAGTCTTCCTCATCCGTTGTATCAAAAGGAGAAATCTCCCGGGCGATGCTGTCATCGAATGAAGATGATGCATCAAAGCTCATGCCCTTTACGGTTCCGCCTATTTCGGCGTCTATCGCATACGTCTCGTGATAATCCCATTTACCGATTGTATAGTCTTTTGTCGCTTTCAAATCGATAGCGTTGTTGGGAATATCAACCTCATAACTCAGATAGGGGATGTATATTCCTCTGAAACTGTTGATATGCTCGCCTTCTTTTAATTCTTTCGGAACATAAAGGTAATAACTTAATGCACTCTCATAAATTTCTACAGCCTGTTCCTTGGAAATCTTAAACGGAACGATCCGCTTAGGTCGTATCGCCTCTTCTTGTTTCATTGTGAGATTGGACTCACCGCCGCAGTATGAGCAATAAGCTACCGTTTGATCGTCCGGAGCGAAAAGCTCGGCTCCACAGTTCGGACATTTGTAGACCGTTACCGTATACGTGTCTTTATCAGTTTCCGCTTCGTTTGAAAGACTGTAATCATCAATGTGCATATCGTTGTCGCAGTAACGACATTTCAAAGCTTGAGTGGGGACATTGAAAGCCATGTGACCCCCGCATGAAGGGCATTTTATAGCCATAAGACCTCCTGATTCCTTCGTGTATCACAAATACCGTTTAGGATTTGCTGTTTCTCATCATTGTCTCTTGATAGAAAAATCTTATCACACGATAAGTCTCCGCACTTCCTATAACAATGGTGAGAAAATGCTGTTTTCACAAATGATGGTGGTAAATTGCTGACGCAAATAACTGAAATATTACCTAGAGTCATATTTTCATCATTACAGAAGTATCCTTGCAAACGCTCGTTGAAAGATTGCCATATTGAAGAGAAATTCCCACAGCAGGTGGGCACTACA
>JAAZMK010000081.1 GCA_012798865.1 Clostridiaceae bacterium
GTATCGTCCCTTCAATGGAGCCGAAGGCATAGCCTGCAGCAAGCTCAAACGGTTCGCCGGGAATCACCGCGAGTATGACTTGGAGCATCGTTAGGATAAAGAAAAGAAACCGCGACCAAACAGGGGACTCATCGACGAGTGCGCGCACCTTGTCTGCGTCGGCGAGAAAAGCAACCAATGGCTTCCCCCAAACGGCAAAAGCGACCGCAGGCACGATGATCATCAGCGCCATGAGCGTAATGGCAAGGATTCGTTGAAAAAGGCGTCGCCTGCGAGCGGCGAGCAAATTCCCCGCGCTATTAAAATCGTTCTCTTGCTTCATCTTCAGTCGTTCTCAATCTTTCGTCATCTCTCCGTTTTACATGAAAAAGGCGCAAGACATAACTTGCGCCTTTTGTAAACCACTACGTGTCGCTAAACTCGTTCGATCATTACAGCGTCTGCTGCGCAATGCCGGCAATGTTGGACAGAACCCAGTCGAACTCGGTTGCCGTCACCATCGAGTGACAGTAGCTACAACGCGCTGAATGCGTCAAGTCGATCGGCGCACCGCAGTGCGGGCAATTGCGACTCACTTCAGTCTTGCCGCTTTCATCGGTCGGCGCCGGTGTCTGGACGCCTCTCGAGCGGATCATCGTCCACTCATACGTCATGAACTTCTCGCGGTTGGGATCACCTGACACCACTTTGCCCGTCGCAGACTCGACCGTGTAATCAACGATCCTGGTCGTCAGACGGAGCTTCAGGTTGTCGTGCTGCTCATCTTGATAGAACTCGTTGAGCGCGACATTCATGACGGCAATACGCTCAATGCGGTTAACGTATCCGCGATCGATAAGATCCTGAAGCTGACGCGCCATCTGGCTGTAGAGATCGTCCGTCATGCGAGCGCGCATCGGCTCCCAATCACGATGCTCCCACGCATGCTGCATCTCGGTATACAAATTGGAGACCTTCTCGCGCATCTCGGCTTCCGTAAAGAACGGATCGATCGCGCGAACCTTGTTGGCGATATTGGCAGAATGCTCTGGTGAAATCTGTCGCGTCGTCGGCGTAACAGTCCCTGAGCCTCCGAACTTGCCTCCACCCTTTTTCCGAAGGATCGTGATTACAATAAAGACGACAACGGCGATAATCGCTATCTTTGGAGTAAACCCGGTGAAAAAAAACGGAATCCCGCCATCGTAATCGCTATCCCAGTCACCACCACCGTCCCAGCCGCCCGGATCGAAGTCAAAATCATTGTCTCCGCCGAAATTGCCGGCATCGAGAGGGGCGGGAATCATACGCATCTCGGCAAATACGACTGCGCTAAATCCGATCAGCATTCCAATCAGCATCGCGAGCGCAACCAGGAACACGAGCACACGCTTCAACGTTTTATTCATACAGGCTGCCGTCCTTCACACGTTTTACCGCTATGTCGAGGAAACCGCATACAATGAAAAGTTCTGCAGACTGGTCATCAACGACACGTTCGTCTTTTCATCACTATACCACGTATAGACAGGTAAAATGAACATCGGAGGCGTCTTAAATGACGCGCTCCGACATGATGATTTCAACTTCTTCGGGGTTGAGTCCGACCATCGCCTCTCCGAGGTTCTCCGAGATATGCGCCAGACGCTCGGGATCGTCGTAGTGTTCGCACGCTTCGACAATCGCCTTCGCGCGCTTGACGGGATCTCCAGACTTGAAAATGCCCGAGCCGACAAAGACGCCCTCCGCTCCGAGCTGTCGCATGAGAGCTGCGTCCGCCGGTGTCGCGACGCCGCCTGCCGAGAAGTTCGGCACGGGGAGTTTCCCGTGTTCGTGGACGTAAAGGAGCAAATCGATCGGCACCGCTAAATCGCGCGCCATGACGAAAAGCTCGTCTTCGCGAAGCGAAACGGTCTCTCTGATTTCCCCCGCAATTTGACGCATATGCGTAACTGCCTGAACGATATCGCCTGTACCGGGTTCGCCCTTTGTCCTGATCATCAGAGCGCCTTCCGAAATTCGGCGCAGCGCCTCATCGAGCCCGCGTGCGCCGCAAACGAACGGTACCCGGAACTTGCGTTTATCGATGTGATGCAATTCGTCCGCAGGTGTCAAAACTTCACTTTCGTCGACGAAATCGACGCCGATTGCCTCAAGAATCTGCGCCTCGACGAAATGACCGATGCGAACCTTTGCCATAACAGGGATTTTCACGGCAGCCATAATAGACTTCACCATGCCGGGATCACTCATTCGCGACACGCCGCCGGCAGCCCTAATATCAGCCGGCACGCGCTCAAGAGCCATAACCGCAACGGCGCCGGCTTCTTCTGCAATAACCGCCTGCTCAACATTGACGACATCCATAATGACGCCGCCTACGAGCTTACCGGCAAGTTCCCGATCAAAATTCTTCATTAGATATTTTCCCTCCGTAAAAAAATCGCTTTAAGACAGTGTGTTTGCGGGAAAAAGGGGCAAGATACCCGTGCCCCGCCCGTATTTCATGTCCTCACATCTTGGCAAAATATAGTATACGATGACCACATCGAGAACGCAAGAAAAAGAAACGCTCGGCACAAATGCAACAACGTGATTTGTTCTTCGAACGACTTTGTGGCACGAAATGTCCGACAGGCGCCTCACCATATCCAAATGGCTATATAATAGGTTAAAAGGAAATCGAATGTGATTAGCGTAAAAGGAAAGACAATTCATGGATATCCAAGAAAACAATCAAGATTCATTCAGCGTCATACAGACTGACTTCGCCAACTGCATGGACTGCTACCGATGCGTAAGAGCGTGCCCCGTCAAGGCCATCCGCATCGCCGGCGGCTACGCTCGCGTCGAGGGTGACCTGTGTATCCAATGCGGAACATGCGTTCACGAGTGCCCGCAACACGCAAAGATCATCCTCCCCTCGACCGATTACGTCAAATCTCTCATCGAGGAAGGTCACCGCGTCGTCGCGACGGTCGCCCCGTCCTTTCCCGCCGCTTTTCCGGGCTGGGAGAGCGAACGAATCCCCGCGGCGCTCCGGGCGCTCGGTTTTTCCTACGTCGGCGAAACGGCTGAAGGAGCCGAGGCTGTCGCCGAGGTCTCGCTGGAGCCCATGCAAAAAGGCAGCATCTTCACGGCTTGTCCTGCCGTCGTCCGCTACGTCGAACAGGAGAGACCCGAGTACCTCGATCAGATGATCGAGGTCGCCTCACCCATGATCGCCCACGCTCGTATACTCCGAGAACGCCTCGGCGATGACATCAAAGTCGTTTTCATCGGTCCTTGCGCCGCCAAGAAACAGGAGATTCTCCGCCCGGAAAACAAAGGCGATGTCCAAGCGGCGCTCACCTTCACGGAACTGGTGAAGTGGTTCGAGGATGAAGCGATCGATTTGGCGGAATGTCCCGTCGAAAGTTTCGACGGAGAGGGCGGGTACGACGTCGCAAGACTGTTCCCGCTTGAGGGAGGCATGCTCAAGACGTGCGACATCCTCGCCGACGCGTCGGTCGATGACATCATTCATCCCTGCGGCGCGGATGCCATCAAAGCGCTCTTCGACGTACCGGTTGAATCTTGGAATTTTCGTGCGTCGGAACCGCTGTTTTGTGAAGGCGGCTGCATCGGCGGACCGGGATACCCGACGGAAGTCAATCTTTTCGAAAGGCGGAAACGCGTCCTCGACTACGTCAACTCGAAATCGCTCGGTCTCCCAAAAGCCGACGCTCTCCCTGTCGATCTGCGCGTCACGTTCGAGAGGCGGAATAAAATCCTTTCACTCGATTCGGTAAGCGATGAGGAAATTGAACGCATCCTCGCGGAAACGGGGAAAGCAGATGAAAGCGAGAGACTCAACTGCGGCGCTTGCGGATACAATAGCTGCCGCGAGAAGGCTGCCGCGGTCGCACTCGGCATGGCAGAGGCAACGATGTGTCTTCCTCAAATGCGTCGCAATGCGGAGCGTAAGATGGACAAGATTATTGAGATCTCACCGATCGGCATTGTCGCGCTCGATGAGAACTTACACATTCGACATATGAACCCCGCCTTCAAGGAGATGTTCCTCTGCACCGATCGAGTCGTCGGGCGCGAGATCAGCTACCTCATCAACGCCGACAGTTACGAGGAAGTCGCTCAAGGCGATACAACGACGGCGGAGGCCATCCGCGCCAAGTACGGGAGACGCTACCACGAAATTGTCTCCCGCTCCGCGGACAAGAACGAGTACATCGGGTTCTATCTCAATCTGGCGAAATCGGAACCGGATACGAACCAACTCGAACTCATCCGCGAACAGACGATTCTCCAAGCAAAGGAGCTCTTGCAACATCAGGTGGAATTCGCCCAGAATCTCGCACAGTATCTCGGCGAAAGTACGGCAGAAAGCGAAGTGCTCGTCCAACGGATGATCGATATGTACGAGGAAGGCGGTTGATCGATGCTCCACTACGAAGCCTTCAATAAACAAGTCCTCAAAGATCACCAACTTGTCTGCGGAGATCATATCGTTTCGTTTAACCACAAGGATTCCTATTATTTCGCCATTTTCGACGGAGTCGGGTCGGGCGTCTACGCAAATCTCGCCGCTATCGCAAACGCCAGTCGTTGGAAAAAAATGATCCGCGAAGGAATATCCATCAGCGAGGCGTGCGAGAAGATGGCTGCCGACACAAATCGTGCGCGAAACCAGAAAATCCCCTTCACCGCATTCGTCGCCGTCATGGTGACAAGGCTCGGCAGCGCACTTATCTATGTGTACGAATCACCTAATCCCATTCTGAGTCGCAAACGCGTGACAAGAACCTTGAAACCGCGCTTTTATTCCACAGGCAACGAAGAGATCGGCGAGGTCAAGATTGATCTCGAGGAAGAGGATATGCTCTTCATTTTCAGCGACGGCGTGAGCCAGTCCGGAATGGGCAAAGGACGTGCGCTCGGGTGGGGTGAAGACGGTGTGACATCTTTTA
>JAAZMK010000082.1 GCA_012798865.1 Clostridiaceae bacterium
ACAGTTGTTCGGCGACCGCATGATGATCGCGAATGCGACAGGCTGTTCGTCAATTTGGGGCGGCTCGTCGCCGTCCATGCCGTACTGCGTCAATGAAAAGGGATTTGGTCCGTCATGGGGCAACTCGCTGTTTGAAGACAATGCGGAGTACGGTCTCGGCATGCACCTCGGTGTCAAACAGTTGCGCAATCGCGTGACGGAGTTTGTCTCTCAATTGAATGAAAAAGACGTTCCCGGAGATCTGAAAAACGCCATCGGTGTCTGGTTCGAGCGCAAAGACGAGAAAGAGTCCGCGCGTGAAGTCGCGGACGCGTTCTTAAACGCATTGAACGAGGCTGAGCTCGTTGGCGATGCGGCGGATCTTCGCGAGAAGATTCTTAAACTCCAAGACTACCTGATGCTCCGTTCGACGTGGATCATAGGTGGCGACGGTTGGGCTTATGATATCGGCTACGGCGGGCTTGACCACGTACTGGCGTCCGGCGAAGATGTCAACGTTCTCGTCCTGGACACTGAAGTCTACTCCAATACGGGCGGTCAAGCCTCGAAGGCGACGCAACTCGGTGCGGTGGCTCAGTTCGCTGCGGGCGGCAAAAGACTCAAGAAAAAGGATCTCGGCATGATGGCGTTGTCATACGGTTACGTCTATGTCGCGCAGATAGCTATGGGTGCCAACCAAGCACAGACACTCCGCGCCTTGCGCGAAGCCGAAGCGTGGAACGGTCCCTCGCTCGTCATCGCATACGCTCCGTGCATCAACCACGGTATTCGCGGCGGCATGTCGGAGACGCAACGTCGCGAGAAAGATGCCGTGGAGACAGGATACTGGCATCTGTGGCGCTACAATCCGCAGGTGATGGCGGAAGACGATACGAAGAATCCGTTTACGCTAGATTCGAAACCGCCTACGAGAGATTATACGGAGTTCTTAAAAGAGGAAGTCCGCTATACATCGCTTTACAAGAAATACACGGCAGAAGAAGTCGACGAGATCTTCGCACTTGCGAGAAAAGCCGCAGAAGAGCGTTATCGCAGCTATCTCCGCCTAGCGGAACAAGACTGAGACGATGCCGCGATGATGGATTGTCTCTAGTCGGACGAGCAGATCAAAAACAAATGCGGGCGCTTATCCTTATGCGGGTAAGCGCCCGTTTGACGCTGTGGAAATATGATCAGTTTTTATGAGACAATAAATGTCCGATAAATCCTGTTACAATCAAATGAGACAAAGAAAGGGGAGGACCTCATGAGAATCAAAGACAGTCGATCCATCATCTTCAGCGATACGCCTGTGCCTGATCTTTTTATTCAGGATATGATGCCGAAATTGAGCGGGAATGCTGTCAAGAGCTACCTCTTTCTCAACAGCGTCTTCCAAAACGGATCTCGAAAAGCCACGCGCGCTGATCTTGCCGATCGCTTAGGCATTTCCGAAGAGGCCGTTGACGATTCTCTCCTCGAATTGCAGAGTATGCAGCTCATCACGGTGGGCGATCACGATATTTCGATCAACGATTTGAAGATGCAGGAATTACAGAAACGGTATCGACCGGTATCATCATCGACGCCAAAAGAGATCGTCGGACGTGAAGAAGTCCATAAGGAGCGTGAGGAGATCGTCAATCAGATCAATATGACGTTCTTCCAAGGGATGATGACGTTTACTTGGTACGACCACATTGATCGGTGGTTTGAGGTTTACGGGTTTGATCCTGAGGTGATGTTCGTTCTGTTTCAGGAGGCTGCCAATAATAACCGTTTGAACGGACCCGGTTTCGCTATGCGCGTCGCGGAAGACTGGGCGTCGGCAGGCGTCAGAACGTACGAACAGCTTTCGCGCTATTACACGCATTTCATGAAGAAGAATGAGCTGAAGGCTCTAGTCGGCAAACGTTTGAGGCGAAAAATGACAGAATACGACCTCAAAGACGTCGACATGTGGATAGACGAGTACGGTTATGGAGAGGACATCATTGAGGAGGCTCTTTCGAAAACGCGCGGCGCTTCCAACCCGAGTGTGCGTTTCGTGAGCGCCGTATTAAAGGACTGGTACGATCGCGGCTTAAATACGCTTGAAGATATACGAGCATATGAAGAAAAACGTGCGGCTGAGATAAGCGCTCTCCAAGGGAAATCCGCTTCGCTGAGGCGTGATAATCGAGATAATTTTACGCTTGATTCGGCACAGGATGACGGCTCGGATATCGGTACGGGTGTCAGAATGCCGCGTCTTTTGTCTGAAACGGCGGATGAGGAGTGCGATTGATTCTTGCTTTTATCGAGGATTAGCGGAACATATGACAAATCTAACAGACAAAATCAATGGCAAGATTATTAGCGTTTACGAGAGTCGTCGACATAACGCTTTTAACGCACGGGATGCGCTGGTTGCGTCTCTCTACGCGCGCCACCCGGAGCTGAAAGAGCTTGATATTAAATTACGCAGTGCGGGGATCGCTCGGCTTTTTTCTGCATTTGACCCTGAAGGCGTTGACAGTGCCGACTTTGATCTTATTGCGTCGGAGCGCCGAGCTTTTATGCGCGAGCACAATATCGAAGACGGATACGAAGAGCCTGTCTTTTTCTGTCGCGCGTGTAAGGACACGGGACGCATTCGGGATAAATGGTGTTTTTGCAGGAGACAAATACTGCAGGATATTATGCCTGCCTATTTCCCCGATTCGATGTCTTCCGGTCACACGTTTGCCGAATTCAATCTTAATCTTTACGACAGTGCGACTTCCGACCGACGTCACGCTTTATCTGCGCGCGACGTCATGGCGAAGAACCTTCAAGCCGCTCAATTCTACACATCTAATTTTTTTCAGCTGAAGGATCGACAGCTGTTTTTCAGCGGTGATCCCGGCACGGGAAAAACTTTTCTCATGCAGTGTATCGGTCACCGCCTGATGGAGGAAGGTGTTGCCGTCATCTATATCTCCGCTCCTAATTTATTCGATCTTTTAACGCGTTACAGGCGTTTACAGCAATCTTTTCGACCCGATCCCGACCAGTTGGAGGAGGCGACGATGCTGTACAATGCTCTGATGACGTGGGATCTACTGCTTCTTGACGATCTGGGGACGGAAATGGCGACACAGGAGACTTTCGCTCAGTTGCTCGGGTTGCTTGATACGAGACACAACCGCCAGCTCGCCACGATTATCGCTTCGAATCTCAAAGTGCCCGATTTTGCGAAACAGTACGATAGTCGCATTGCAAGCCGCCTAAAGGGCAACTTCCTGATCTACAGTTTCCCGCCAGGTGACTTGAGACTCCGGCATCTGAAGGCTGACGTTTGAGGACGGCTATATGCGTATCGGTGTCGATCTCGTCAGTGTCGAAAGGTTTCGGAAAATATTGGACCGCCATGGTGAACGCATTTTTGCGCGTGTCTTTACGGAGCGCGAACGCACTCTGTGTTCCGGCGACACCCGTAGGCTTGCGGGACGTTTTGCCTCGAAAGAAGCAGTTTCTAAAGCTTTGGGTACGGGTATCGGTCATCTTGGGATTTCTTTTCAGGATATAGAGATTGATGCAGATGACATGGGCGCGCCTATTGTCTTGTTGCACGGAGCGGCGAAAACGAGATTTTCCGCGTTAGGCGGTATGTCCGTTGCGCTCAGCATTTCCCATGAAGACGAGTACGCCGTGGCATTCTGTGTTGTGGAAATCGATGTGTCAATGCGACATGAAACCGCCATGAATGAAGGAGTTCCTTTCGATGAATGACGAGAAACTTTCGGCAGGACAAAATGACACCCAAAGTGACCCGTCGGAAGCGAAAACATCGCAAGAGAGGATAACGATTCGTCGTGGTCCCGGATATGTCCCGGGGCTTCTTGAGTCTGCTGAGGAGACTCATCGGAAGAAGCCTGTCTACGTCGGTGCGAGGAGACGACGAATTCCCCCCTGGGCTGTTGCAATGACCGTTTTTGTAACGTTGATGTTGGGGCTCTTTCTTATTGTGCCTAAAGTAGTTGAGCGGAATCATGTTCATCCAACCGTTGTCGCGCCGACAGTGACGGGACCGACGGAACCTGTTGAACCGCCCGGACAATTGACAGCCGTTGTAAAGGTATCATTCGCGCCGCTTTTTGATTCGACGGAGTCGCGTGCTGCTCGTGTAGCGGAATTGCTTCTAAATGAGCCTGTAACCATGCTCGATACCTCTCATCGCACGATGATAAAAGTGCGTACGTCGGATGGGACTGTCGGCTTTGTTTCGCGCGATCAGTTGAGTGCGGACGTAGAGTCTATATCGGCGACGGGAGCCGTCATGAAACTGGTTGTACGAACACCGTTTAAGCGAGTGATGACGCACGCGCGCAGCGGTTCTTTGCTTGTCGAGGCGCCGATGGGGACGATCCTTTATGCTGATTACCGAAAGGGAGATCTGCTACGTGTCAAATTGCCTGATGATCAGGTCGGCTGGGTGAATGCTACGGGTCTGTTGTTGCTCGATCCTCTCGAAGAGATCATGTCCGATCAATTCCATGAACAATTCTCGTCTGCGCTTATGGCATTTTATAATCGACCGCTCGTACCGGGAGGCGTGACGACGCGGGGCATCAGTCCCGAAGGCGCCGTCTTTATAGCGGCGAAACTGAATGGGTTGGAGCTTCCGCGCACCTTGGACAAACTGGTTCTCATAGGTGAGAATGTTGCTCTGAAGACGGATGCCGAGGGAAATAAGGATCTGAATGCGCTTTCCGTAGGCGACCTGCTTTTTTTTCACAGACTAAGTGATCCGTCGGTGCTTGAGTCCGTCGCTGTTCGTGTAGACGACGGTCAGTTGCTCGTGGCGTTTCCGAATCGACAAACACTTCAATTAATTGATATCGAATCTAAACAGGCACAGGAACTGGCTTTACGCGTCACTGCTGTTCGCCGACTGCAACCTTAGTTCACCATTTAGACAGCGGAATGTGCGTAATTTGAACGCTGTTCGCCGATCAAAAAGTATGTTGCGTTAGTCACATTTACAGATTCAATCCATCACAAGCACGGCATGTCTGTCTTATTTTTTTGTTGACTTTACACAGTGAAATCGCTAAAATACGATTAAAAGCAAGTAAAAATATAAAAGCGTCGTGCGCTTTTTTGCCGGCGCATGTTTTCTTGCAAAAAATGAAGGAGCGAAAAGATGAAAAAGTTATTTGCATTCTTTCTTGTCGCACTGATGGTCCTTTCCGTCGTCGCGTGCGACAAAAAGCCTGAGGATAAAGCCGATGTCTACAGTGTAGTCCACTTGGTCAACGGCAACCTCGGCGACAAATCGTTTTTTGACTCCGCCGACTCCGGTCTCAAAAAATTGGAGGCGGACGGCCGCATCACGTTGAAAACGATCGAGATGGGCGGAACGGATGCTGACCAGCCGAGATGGCAGGAGACCTTGAATGAGGTCGCGGATAGCAAAGCGTATGATCTCGTTATTTGCGGTACATACCAGATGCCCGAATACCTGAAAGAGACGGCGACTGCATACCCCGATCAAAAATTCCTCATCTATGACGACACCACGTTCGTCGGTGAGAATGACAACGTCGTCAACGTCAGCTACAGGCAGAACGACATGGGTTATCTAATCGGTGTCTATGCGGCGGCAATGACGTCGAAAATAGACGTAGACAAAATCAACCCTGAAAAAGTCGTCGGATTTATCGGCGGCGTTGACAGCCCCGTCATCAATGACTTCCTGTACGGCTTTCTGACAGGCGTCAAGGCGACGGACCCGGAAGTGAAAGTTGATACGCGCTATGTCAACAGTTATGTCGATACGGCGACGGCGAAGGAATTCGGTCTCGCGATGATCAACGACAACAAAGTCGATATCATTTGGGGTGTTGCCGGTTTGTCAGGCAACGGCGGAGCCGAGGCGGCACTCGAGTCGGGTAAAGCTTGGTTCATCGGTGTCGACTCTGACCAAGAACTCACACTTTCAGACGAGCTTGCCGCGATTACCTTGACATCGGGACTTAAAAACGTCGGCAATTCGATCGTCTGGATTTTCGACGAGTGGGATGCCGGTCGCACTTACTGGGGCAAAGAAGTTAACCTCGGACTCGTTGAGGGCGGCGTTGGTTTCGTTTCAGACAAAAATTTCAAGAACATTGCACCAAAAGACGTTCAGGATCTCGTTCTCGCCGCGGAGAAAGCGATTCGCAACAAGGAAATTGAAGTTCCTTCCGCAATCGGCGACGATACGAACGGGGTCATTGCACTGCGCGATGAAATGCAGCCGTAAATGTGACGAGTGTCGTCTGTAGACGTTGTGATATCTCTGTGTGATATCTAAACGAAAGAAGGGGGATCTGCGCGCGGATCCCCCTTGCGTGCGTAAAGGGCGCTCGCAAAAAGTTGTGGAGACAGGAGAGCGAAACGCATGGAAGCAAATGAATTTGTCGTTCGCATGGAAAAGATCACGAAGATCTATCCGAACGGCATTGCCGCGAACCGCGACGTCGATTTTGCCATCAGAAAAGGTGAAATACATGCCCTCATCGGTGAGAACGGCGCGGGTAAGTCGACTCTGATGAAAATTCTTTTCGGACTTGAGCAACCGACCGACGGCACGATTTATCTGAACGATGAACGGGTTACCCTCTCATCACCTCTCGAGGCGATCAGCAAGGGTATCGGCATGGTGCATCAACACTTTATGCTCGTTCCCAGCTTGACGGTCGCCGAGAATATTGTCCTCGGGATGGCGCCTACGAAGGGTGGTCTTTTCATTGACTATAAAGAGGCGGTTCGCCTGACGCGCGAATATTCGGAAAAATACAATTTGTTCGTTGAGCCCGATGCACGCGTTGCCGATATCGCTGTCGGCATGAAACAAAAAGTCGAGATACTGAAAGCCCTTGTGCGCGGTGCGCAGGTGCTGATTCTCGACGAACCGACTGCCGTCTTGACGACGCAGGAGACGGTTGAGTTATTCCAAGAGTTGAAAAATCTTAAGGAGCAAGGTTTCACGATCGTTTTTATCTCACATAAACTGAAAGAAATAAAGGAGTTGACCGATCGCATTACGATCATGCGCGCAGGTCGCTCGGTCGGTGTTTATGATACAGATACGATCTCGGAGCAGGAAATATCGCGATTGATGGTCGGACGCGATGTCGTGCTGAGAATGGACAAGCCTGAATCCGTTCCCGGTGAACGGGTTCTTTGTGTCGAGGATTTGCATTACATCAATGAATGGGATAAAAAAATGCTCGACGGCATTTCTTTTTCAGTCCGTCAAGGCGAAATAGTCGGCATTGCGGGCGTAGAGGGAAATGGGCAACGCGAACTTGTCGATATTCTGTTCGGGCTGAAAGTGCCTGATTCCGGCGATGCGATGATCGACGGTCAATCGCTTATCGGTCTGCCGCAGGCGAGAATCAGGACGCTCGGCGTCTCGTATGTCCCGGAAGACCGCATGACTTTCGGAGTCGCCCAGACGGCGAATATTCAAGAGAACATGGTCTCTGACCGTTTTAGCCAAAAGCGTTTTAATAAAGGTCCGCTGTTCAATATGAAATCGCTCTACGACGAAAGCGATAAGCTTATCATGGATTATGCCGTGCTCTGCAAATCACGCTCCCAAGAGGTCGGCATGCTCTCCGGAGGAAACATCCAGAAAGTCGTCGTCGCGCGAGAGTTTTCAAGTGACCCCATTCTCATCATTGCCGATCAGCCGACGCGCGGTATCGATGTGGGTGCGACGGAATTGATCAGAAATAAGCTTGTTGAGTTATCACGCGCGGGGGCTGCCGTACTTCTCGTATCTGCCGATTTGAATGAAGTCATGGAATTGTCGGACAATCTCATCGTCATGTATAACGGTCAAATTGCAGGTTACTTTGACGACGGACAGTGGGACGATGTGATGATGGGGGAGTACATGCTCGGACTAAAACGTCAGAGCGATGAAGAGATCAGGAGGGCTTGTCATGCGTGATAAAAGGATGGTTCTCTTCGGCTTCGTACGCGGAGCCGCGGCAATTGCGCTTGCACTTGCTGTCGGAACGATTTTTATCTTTCTCAGTTCGGATGAGCCGTTTACGGCGCTGAAGTACTTATTGATTGGACCTTTTGTAAGTTTTCATGGCGGTGTCACGGCGTTCAATACACAGAATTTCTACCAAGTTCTCGCCGCCATGATTCCAACCATCTTCACCGGTCTCGCCGTTTGTGTCATGTTCTCCGCGAATCAATTCAATCTGGCGGCGGAGGGGTGTGTGCTTGTGGGCGGATTTGTCGGAGCACTCGTCGGCATCTATGTGAATATGGCGACTGGCTGGCACGCCGTTATCTGTGTGCTCGCGGCGACCGTTGTCTGTGGCTTGATCATGTTGATTCCGTCCATTCTCAAGGTAAAGCTGGGGGCAAGCGAGATGGTGACGAGCCTGATGCTCAATTTCGTGTTGCTGTACATCGTACTCCATTTTCTCAATTACCATTTTGCTGACCGGTCAAAGGGTGCGACAATGACGTATCCTTTCTTGGACTCGGCGAAGATATCTTCGATTGTCCCGGGCAACAGTAAACTGACGTGGGGCTTTGTCATCGCACTTGTCATTTCTTTTGTTATTTGGGTCTTCATGTACCGGACGCGCTGGGGATACGCGATCAGGATGATCGGAATCAACGAATCGTTTTCCCTATATTCCGGTATGAATGTCGGAGGAACGATCGTTTTATCCTCGGTGATCGGTGGGATGTTATCGGGGATGGGAGGAAGTCTCGAGGTGCTCGGACGTTACAACACGTTCGTGTGGCGGGAACTTCCCGGTTACGGTTGGACGGGCGTGACGATCGCGATTTTAGCAAAAAATAATCCCGGTCTCGTGCCTCTTGCGGCGTTCTTCCTAGCTTATTTGAATAAGGGCTGTCAATTGATGTCAACCCACAGCGACGTCCCGAGCGAGATGATCGACATTATTCAGGCGGCAATTTTCCTGTTCTTCGCGGCGGAGCAATTCCTGTCAGGTTACAGACAAAAACTTGTTGTCAAGACGACGCGCGAGGAATTGATGAAAGCCGAATCGCTCAAGGCGACGGAAGGAGAGTGATCATATGTTCGGACAATTTTTCCAGACGATTTTCCAAGCTGATTTTCTGTTCATTATTATCAGGATCACCGCTCCCATTCTCTTCGCCGCTCTGGCGGCCGTCATTTCTGAAAAGGCAGGTGTCGCCAACATCGGTCTTGAAGGTATGATGATGATCACGGCGCTATTCGGTTTTCTATTTGCTTATTGGACGCAGAGTTGGGTGGTCGGTGTTCTCGGAGCGATGTTGATTGGCATCTTGCTGGGTCTGATGATGGGGTTCTTTTCATTCAAATTGAAGACGGACATTATCCTCTCCGGTATTGCCGTCAACATGCTGGGGACGGGGGGGACGATCTTTCTGCTCTATATGTTTACCGGTCTTCGAGGCAATACGGGGGCACTTGTATCGCCGAATATACTCATCCCCACAATCGACATTCCTTTAATCAACAAAATACCCATTCTCGGAGATATGCTTTCGGGACATGCCATCTTGACTTACTTGGCATTTATATTCGTTTTCGTGATGCGCACTTTTCTCTACAGGACACCTCTCGGGCTCAAGATCCGCGCTGTCGGCGAGAACCCGAACGCCGCTTCAAGTGTCGGCGTCAGCGTGATAAGAATGAAGTACATTGCGATCGCCATGTCCGGTGCTCTCGCAGGCTTGGGCGGTGCCTTCATGTCCATGTATTATTCTCAGGGTTGGAACCAAGGTATGGTCGCCGGTCGAGGCTTTATTGCGCTCGCGGCTCAGGCCATGGGAAGAGGGGAACCTGTAGGAGCTATGTTCTCTTCGGTTCTCTTCGGTTTGGCACAGGCGATGAAGACGAAAGTATCGGGATTGCGCGGGATGGCGAGTTACAATTATTTGATCGAGATGATTCCTTATGTTGTGACGATCATCGGACTCGTTTTCTACGCAGTAAGCATTAAACGGAAAGCCCGTAGACACCAACTGCGACCGATTAAGGAAAAACTGCAATAACGGAGTGACAAGATGAAGAAAATACCCGTAATTCTCGATGGCGATCCGGGTCATGATGACGCGATCGCATGGGTTCTCGCAAACTCTCGTCCGGAACTCGATATTCTCGCGGTCACGACTGTCGGCGGCAATCAGACGCTCGCGAAGACGACGTACAATGCCGGTCGTGTCATGTCGCTGATCGGGCTGGACGTGCCGCGTGCGGCGGGACGAGCCAAGCCGCTCCTCTGCGATCTGATCGTCGCGCCAGGCGTCCATGGCGTAACCGGGCTTGATGGACCTGAGCTGCCCGAGCCTGCGCGCGATATGGTCGAGGAGGAAGCCGTCGAACTGATGTCTCGCATTTTGGAGACGAGCAATGAGCTGATTGTTCTCGTGCCGACAGGTCCTCTGACGAATATCGCGTCACTTTTATTGTTGCGTCCCGATTTAAAAGAAAAGATCAAGCACATTTACATGATGGGCGGTGGCATTACGAAAGGTAATTGGACGCCCGCAGCGGAGTTCAACATTCTCGTCGACCCTGAAGC
>JAAZMK010000083.1 GCA_012798865.1 Clostridiaceae bacterium
CTCATACGATGGTTGAGTCGTAAAGCGCCGCACCGATCGCCGTAGCGAATTCGGCATGTTGAGGCACCACGATTTTGACGTTGTATAAGTCAGCAAATCCTTTCAGGACTGTACGTCCCGATTCAATTCTCAACAAGTTACCGGTGAAAATGATCTTGTCAACTTTCTCAAGTCGCGCCGCAAGTACCGCCGCCGTTCCGACAGACTGAAAAACTAAATTGACGATACCGTGCGCCAAATCGGATGCCGTCACGCGTTCATCGACTTTGCCGAAATTGGAAGCCGTCGTATCGGAAGACAATCCTGGAATACTGCGACGCGAAATGTCACCGACTGAGAGATCGATCTTTTGCAAGTCTCCTTCTAGGCTCATTTCGCTAATGCTGTCAAAATCACGCACACCCAACATGGTCTGCCCTAACCCGAGAAGTGTACCGCCCCCGACTCCCGACCCGATGATGTGACGTATCGTTTTCCTGTCGGCATAGACGATGGAGGTTCCGGTACCCATGCTGACGACGATGGCTTTCTCTGCCTGAGCCGTGAACAAACCTCCAATACCCACGGCATTGAATTCGGGAACGATCGTGCTGGGCAATTCGAGCAGCTCACTGTCCTCCACATGGGAGGCACCGACACCCGTAAGCCTTATCGCCTCAACCTGATCGAGTCGAAGCTCATTCAACAGCATGAACTTGCCAAGAGCCCCATAAGCGGATGCCACAGGATCGCTCGCCTTGACAAGTGTTTCTTTTAGTAGTTTCCCTTTGTGAAAACCGACGATTTTCGTGATGCTTCCGCCGACATCAAGACCGATCAGAACACCGCTGGCACCGACAATGTTTCGGTTCTGTTCCCCAATTCCGGCAATTTTCGTCATATTTATCGTGTGTATCGCGAAATATCGCGCTCGCTCGTGACTTTTGGTGCATGGCTGCCTCGCCCCACATCACGAAGCGTGCTAAAAGCGAGTCGCCCGTCATCAAAGTCAATACGTGTCGAAGATGGCGCGAAGACGAAAATAAACTGAGATACAGCTTGGAGCAGACCGCCGATGGCATAAGCAGAACCGGAGACGATATCTTGAAAACGCACACGGATGTCAGGTGAAAGACGTTCCGTATTGCAAATAACAGTCCGCCCCTGTTTGACATGGTCACAGACGGGCCATGCCGTATCGATGTCGAACGCCTCGACTAAAACCACAGTGTGGTCTGTCCCCTGTTTCGGAGCGGGGAACTGCACAGTTCTGTCCTGTTGCAAACGTTTAGTACGGCTCTCACGGCTTGTACGTTGCGGTTCTTCCGGAAACGAATGATCCTGCGGATAATAATCGAGATTATCTTCAAGTTCATCGTAGCTATCTTCAGGGGAACCGAATAACTTATTCAAAAAGCTGCTCATGCTTGCCTCCAATATGTTCATAATCTACCACAGGCGGCGCACACCAATAGAATCGCTCGCACACTATACCTGTTTATTATAAAGCGCACATCGGACCGATGCAAGATTCTTCGCAAGGTGTCACCTGCTTGTCAAGCTATTGTCATCTTGGGTCAATCGTGTGTTACGCGCTAAAAGACGGATAAGCGGATGTGCTTTCCGTCACGTATAACGGTCGCCGAATATAGCGCTTCCGATCCTTATCATCGTCGCGCCTTCCTCGATCGCCACTTCAAAGTCGTTTGTCATACCCATCGAAAGCTCTGACAGGTCAGGAGCGATGCCATGGAAGATCAACTTGTCGCGCAGCTCACGCAACTGGCTAAAAACGGGACGCGCCTTTTCCGGATCCTCATAATGCGGCGCCATCGTCATAAATCCGCGAACACGGACGTGCGGACATTCGCAACATTGCAGCAACGCGTCCTCCACCTGTTCAGGATCAAACCCCTGCTTTGTCTCCTC
>JAAZMK010000084.1 GCA_012798865.1 Clostridiaceae bacterium
CAATGCCGCGCTTCTCATACTGAGATGTACCCATCGGGAATGTGCCGTCCGCATAATCGGTAAACGTCGATACGGGAAGCGAATCGCCTTCTTGACGATTCATAACATCGGCGATATTCAAAACGAACTCCGGCGCTTCGCGGAACTTGACGGGATCATCTTCCGCATCGCGCCAATCAGCGGGTACATCAACCTTCTGTACTTCAGCGATACCGGCATCGACGGCGCGGTAGTTCATGCTGACGATATCATCGCCTTTATCGCCGTAAGAGCGGACGATCGCCGCCTTCATATGTTTGACCGCCTCATCCACGGGAATAACTTCGGTAATCTTGAAGAATGCCGCCTGGCAAATGGTGTTAATGCGGTTTCTAAGCCCGATCTCTTGCGCGAGACGTACGGCATCGATGATATAAAAATCAATGTCGTTCTCCGCGATGTAGCGTTTGACCTGCCCCGGCAAAAACTCGCCGAGCTCTTTAGCGCTTCTGGTCGTGTTGAGCAGGAACGATCCGCCTTTTTTTAACGCCTTAAGCATGTCGTACAGGTGTACGTACGCTTGGTTGTGACATGCGACAAAGTCGGCGCTGCCGACGAGATAGGGCGCGCGAATCGGCGAGTGCCCGAAGCGCAGATCCGAGATCGTCACGCCGCCCGACTTCTTCGAGTCATAGGAAAAATATGCTTGGGCGTACATCGGCGTATGGTCGCCGATAATTTTGATCGAGTTTTTATTTGCGCCGACCGTGCCGTCGGAACCGAGACCCCAAAAACGCGCGGCGACAGTTCCGGGTGGCGACACTTGAATATCATCGCCAATAGAAAGCGAGAGATTCGTTACGTCGTCATGGATGCCGATCGTAAAGCGCGGCTGTGGATTATCCTCAGCGAGCAAATCGTAAACGGCGGCGATGTGAGCCGGTTTCGTATCTTTTGAACCGAGACCGTAACGACCGCCTACGACCGTGATGTCGCGCCCCGCTTCAGCAATGGCTGCGGCGACATCGAGAAAGAGCGGCTCACCGTAGGCGCCAGGCTCCTTCGTGCGATCGAGAACGGCAATCTTCTCAACTGTGTCGGGAATGGCAGCGAGAAGTCTTTTGACAGAGAACGGTCTGTATAGATGTACATGAATGGCTCCCGTCTTTCTTCCGTTCGCATTCAGGTAGTCGGAAGTCTCGCAGACGGTGTCAAAAACAGATCCCATACAAATGATAAGTTCCTTTGCGCCCGGATCACCGTGGTACACGAACGGTTTATAGGGACGACCCGTCAGATTTGAAATTTCATCCATATAATATTCGACTATATCCGGCAAAGCGTTGTAATAGGGATTGGCAGCCTCTTTCTCCTGGAAGAAAATATCGGGATTCTGAGCCGTCCCGCGCAATGTGGGTTTGTTGGGCGTCAGACCGCGCTCGCGGAAGGCTTGAACGGCTTCCATATCGACAAGATCCTTCAAGTCGTCATAATCGAGCACTTCAATCTTCTGAATCTCGTGCGACGTTCTGAATCCATCAAAGAAATGCAGAAACGGAACGCGCCCCTTAATTGCGGACAAATGTGCAACGGTTCCGAGATCCATAGCGGACTGCACGCTGTTTGATGCGAGAATGGCAAATCCCGTTTGGCGCGTTGCCATCACGTCACTGTGGTCACCAAAAATGGAAAGCGCGTGACCCGCAACGGCACGTGCCGTTACATGGAATACCGCCGGCAAGAGTTCGCCAGCCATTTTGTACATATTGGGAATCATCAGGAGCAAACCCTGTGATGCCGTATACGTCGTTGTCAGAGCGCCCGTCGCGAGAGAGCCGTGTACGACGCCCGCCGCGCCGCCCTCCGACTGCATCTCCACCACATGAACAGGCTGACCGAATATATTCTTCCTGCCTTGCTGCGCCCATTGGTCGACGCTATCCGCCATTCCTGAAGACGGTGTGATCGGGTAGATCCCCGCCACCTCGGTAAAAGCGTAAGACGCGTGGGCAGCAGCCGTATTTCCATCCATCGTTACAAAGTTCTTTTTCTTTGCCATTGTTCTCCCCCATTAATCAAGTCGAGCTGTTTTTTCGCTCAAACAGTATAACACGCCGCTTTTGTCATAACCTTGAACACATCGCGACGTTCATTCCTCACATGTAAGAAGTGAGCGTCCGGTCATTCCGGGCGATCGCTCTAATTCTAAAAGCTCGAGCATCGTCGGCGCAAGATCCGCCAATCTTCCATCGGAAAGATCGCATTGATCCAACCCCGCGCCGATGAGCCGCACATCGTTTGTCGTATGAGCCGTGAATGGTCCACCGTTGACAAGATCGATCATCTCCTCAAGGTTGCCGTGATCGGCCGTAATGAGTGCGACGCCACCTTGCTCGAGTATCGCGGGAACAACTCTCGCAAGGCACTTATCGACTGTCTCCATAGCGCGGCAGGCTGCGTCGAACACACCGGTATGACCGACCATGTCGCCGTTCGCGTAGTTCAAGATGATGACATCCGGCGGATCTCTATCGAGCGTCTCCAACAACTTATCCGTCACTTCGAGCGCACTCATCTCAGGCTGAAGATCGTATGTTTCTACTTTTGGAGACGGAACAAGGATACGCTCTTCCCCGTGATAAGGTTCCTCTCTGCCGCCGTTGAAGAAGAAAGTGACATGAGCGTATTTCTCCGTTTCCGCGATACGAAGTTGGCGCAACCCGGCATTGGATACAACCTCACCGAACGTGCCTGTCAATTCCTCCGGCGGATACGCTGTTTCATAGTCGGGAAACGTACTGAAATCGGCGCTGTACTCCGCCATGCCCACGTAGTGAAGCCCTAGAGGAGATTTGATAACGGGAAATTTGTCGAACCCAGGTTGACAAAACGCCCTCGTCAGTTCGCGTGCACGATCGGGTCTGAAGTTGAAAAAGATGAAACTGTCACCTTCTTGTATGGGAGCGATGGGTTCGTCGTCCTCGTCGACCATCAGCACGGGCACGATAAACTCATCTGTAACTCCCTGCTCGTACGATGCGCGAATCGCTTCGATAGGGTCGCGTGCACGCACACCGTCGAAATCGACAGCCGTGAGACACCGGTATGCCTTCTCCACACGATCCCATCGATTGTCACGATCCATGGCGTAGTAGCGACCGGAGAGAGTCGCGACGCGACCGAGTCCTACTTTATCAAGCCGATTAAGCAGAGCCGTCATATAATGAATTCCCGATTCGGGCGGTGTGTCACGCCCGTCGAAGAATGCGTGGATCGCGACATCTTCCACGCCTTCTTGCTTCGCCATGTCGACTAGCGCAAAAAGGTGCTCCAGGTGGCTGTGGACACCGCCGTCCGACAACAAACCGGCAAGATGGAGCGTCTTATTATTAGACGACGCGCGAGCCATCACGGAACGCAATGCTTCGTTTTCGAAGAACGTCCCATCTTCTATGGCATTGCTGATTCTCAAAAGATCCTGATAGACAATACGACCGGCTCCGATGTTCATATGTCCGACTTCGGAGTTGCCCATCTGACCGTCAGGCAAACCGACGTCGCTGCCGCTCGTCTTGATCCTGGCGGCTGGCCACTCCTTCAACAAGCGATCCAAGAACGGTGTATCGGCAGCCAAAACAGCATTCCCGAAGGGGTCATCCGAAATACCCCATCCGTCGAGGATAATCAGTGCTACGGGGCGGTGATTTTTTCTTAGCATTCGTTCTATTACACTTTCGTTAAACGTTCGCAATAACCGCAAATTCGTCAAGTTTCAAGGAAGCTCCTCCGACGAGCCCGCCGTCAACGGCTGATTGCGCAAACAACCCGGCGGCATTCTCGCTGTTAATCGACCCGCCGTAGAGGATCTTCACGAGCGAAGCCGCCTCGGGAGAATATAGTCTCCCGAGAACCTCTCGGATCAGAAGACACGCTTCTTGCGCCTGCTCTTCCGTCGCGACATCGCCGGTGCCGATCGCCCAGATCGGCTCATACGCCACCATCACTTGGCAAAGCGAGTTCTCCGGTACGCCCTCAAAGGCTCGCTCAATTTGCGAGACGAGGTGTTCCGCAGTCTCACCGGCACGACGCTGTTCCTTGGATTCTCCACAGCAGACGATCGGGCGTACGCCCCATTTAAGTGCCGACAGCAACTTTTTGTTGACGAGTTCGTCCGTCTCACCCGCGTAAGCGCGACGCTCGGAATGACCGATGATCACATATGGAACGTGCATGCGTGCAAGCGCATACATCGACACTTCACCCGTATAGGCGCCGGAGTCATGGTGACATCCGTTTTGAGCGGCGATACGGATCGGAGTACCGCTGCAGAATGACACGGCGGCATCAAGCGCCGTATACGGAACGCCGACGATCACTTTCGCCTTCGAGTCGGTGACGAGAGGCAACAATTTTTCGAGAAATCCTGTCGCTTCGGACGGCACTTCGCGATTCATTTTCCAATTCCCCGCCGCGACGAGTGATCGGGGGTCGCGGTCAAGCAAACAATCGATACCGGGCAGGACTTTGCCTTCCAAAAATTCAAGAGAGGCGCCACCGCCCGTAGATACGTGCGTCATCTTCGCAGACAGCCCATATTTTTCCACTGCTGCCGCCGAATCGCCGCCACCAATGATGGACACGGCATTCGAGTCCGCTATAGCTTGTGCGATCGCACGTGTACCGTTACTGAACGCTTCAAATTCAAAGACGCCGAGAGGACCGTTCCACACGATCGTTCCCGATTGGCGAATGGTCTCGGCAAAAAGCTGAATCGTATCCGGACCGATGTCGAGCCCCATTGCATCATCAGGAATCTCACTGGAAAGAACAATAGTCGCTGTCGCATCCTCACCATAATGATCAGCGACGACCGTATCGATTGGAAGAAGTAGTTGAACGCCTTTCTTATCAGCAAGTTCCAAGAGTTCTTTAGCAAGGTCGATTTTGTCCACTTCGCAAAGCGAGGTTCCGACCGAATAACCCTGTGCGGCAAGGAATGTGTAAGCCATTCCGCCGCCGATCAAGAGATTGTCGACATTGTTCATCAGGTGACGAATAACGCCGATTTTGTCGGAAACTTTCGATCCCCCGAGAATCGCCGTTAGCGGACGAACGGGATCGGCGACAGCCTTACCGAGCATTTCAAGCTCGCGGTTGATCGTATAACCTGCGACAGCAGGGAGAAATGAGGCGACTCCCGCAGTCGATGCGTGAGAGCGGTGGACGGCGCCAAAAGCGTCACTCGCGTAAACCTCCGCCATCGAGGCAAGTTTCTTCGCAAAATCCGGGTTGTTTTTCGTCTCCTCCTTGTGGAAACGCACGTTCTCGAGAAGCAGAATCTCTCCATCTTTAAGCTCCGCCGCTTTGGCAATCGCATCGTCTCCAATGACATCTTCCGCCATCATGACCTCACGGTTCAAAAGCTCCGACAGCCGAACCGCGACGGGTTCAAGTGACAGTGCTTTGTCAAACCCTTTTGGACGACCGAGATGTGACACGATGATCAGACGCGCACCGCGTTCAACGAGAGCGCGGACTGTCGGAAGAGCGGCGCGAATGCGCCTATCGTCCGTAATTTCGTTTGTCTTTTTATCGAGTGGAACGTTAAATTCCGCACGCAACAATACGCGTTTCCCCTTGACTTCCACATCGTCAATTGTTTTCTTGTCGTAAATGATCATTCTACTATCCTCACTTTAAGGTTTCACCGGCATCGCCGGCAGATTATCAAATTATCGGCATATCAATTATTAAACCAACGCATTCAGTTTACCCTTATTGCGTACGGCTTGCAGTTATGTATTTGTACATTATTTTTTATTTGAATCGGCTTGTTTTGTCAAAATGACGGGAACAAAAGCTTTAAGCCCCGCTTTCAAATTAAATGCGTGAAAGACGTGTAACGATCGTACATCGGTGCGTGATGATCAGTTCGTCCGTGACAATCCGATCCTGCCGTGCGAATCATCCCAAACTCTGAAGCGATATCAGCAAGAAGGCGTTGCTCTTCCGGTGTCGCCTTGCCATGAAAACACTCAATTCCGGTCAAGCCTTCTTCCGCCAATTGAACGATCCGCTCGCGCAGTTTCTCGCGCGTTGAGGACAACTCCGGGTTATCAGTCCAACCGTATAGGTGCGGATGAGCGATCACGCTCAAGCCGCCGGCGCGCGCGATTTCACGACATGTCTCGCCGACTGAGCGTCGCGTTCTGGGAATGAATGCCGGTTTACCTACGCCAAGCAATTCTTGAAAAGCATGGTTGACAGAGCGGAAAAATCCGTGTTCAACGAGCCATAGCGCCATGTGGACGCGTCCGGGAAG
Organism: Clostridiaceae bacterium; assembly: GCA_012798865.1. Taxonomy (GTDB): domain Bacteria; phylum Bacillota; class Clostridia; order Saccharofermentanales; family DTU023; genus UBA4923. The sequence continues at coordinate 6,302 of JAAZMK010000084.1, forward strand.
CGTGTGCTCCTCGCCATAATGCATAAGATCATCGAGTCGGATGTCATAACCGAGTGATCTCAATTTCTCAAGCATCGCATGATTACGCCGCTCACGGCTCTTTGCCTGCTCTTCAATATATATGGAAAGTCCGGGCGGGTCGTATTCCGTGAAATAACCTAAAATATGAATTTCACAATCGCCCTGCATCACGCTGAACTCAATACCGGGAACGAATAAGGGCAGATTATCTGTGGAATTTCCATGCTCTTCGCGCTGCGACGACTGTCCGAGTTGTGTCAGCGCTTCAACAATCTCTCCCGTCCCTGCCATCGTATCGTGATCTGTCAGTGCAAACGCTTTCAGACCATTCTCCATAACGGTCGCCACGACTTCAAATGGCGTCTTCGCTCCATCAGAATAAGTTGAGTGCAAGTGGAAATCAACGCCTCCCCTGATAGAGGATGTATCGAGAAAATCCGCGAGAAGATCACGATTTCGATGACATATCACCTTCAGGACGCCCTTCACTCTTCGGAGCCTGTGTCACGCTCCGGTTCTGTATTAAAGTTTGTATCGGTTGTCTCCGTGATGAAAAACCGAGGACGCCCTTTGACTTCGCGGAAGAGACTCGCCACATAAAGACCCAAGAGTCCTAAACTGATCAGAACGATGCTGCCTATAAGGAGCTGAAGTAGAATGACCGTCGTAAAACCGGTCGCCGCATTACCACCGAAATACCGAACGAGTGTTTGGACAGCTAAAACAAAAAACATCACGAGAAAAATGATTCCAAGGCTGCTGATGAGCAAGAGCGGACGCGACGAAAAGCTGATCACAGCATTTATAGACAGCTTAGCGAGCTTAAGAAAGCCCCATTTACTTCTTCCGACTTTACGCTCATCGACCTCAAACGGAAATGTAATGCGCTTAAAACCCATCCAAGAGGACAAAGCGCGGAAAAATGTATCGCGCTCCGTGAACGTATTCCAGTAATCAACGACTTTTCGGTCGAGGAGTTTAAAATCAGACGTATCTTTCAACCGGATACCTGATAATTTAGCAAAAATTCCGTAGAACAGATTGGCAGTAAAACGCGCAAATCGCGACTCCTTCCCGCGCGATGTCTTGACACCTTCGACTACTTCATACCCTTCGCGCCAAAGAGCTATCATCTCGGGAAAATAGCGCGGAGGATGTTGCAAGTCACCGTCCATCAAGATCACGGCATCGCCTATCGCCTCGGAGAGACCGGCACAGATCGCGGCTTCCTTTCCAAAATTGCGGGACAAACGAATGGCTCTCACATTTGGAGATTTCATTGTATACTTCGACAGTTCCCGCCATGTCGAGTCGACAGAACCGTCATCAATCGCAACGATTTCATACGTTATATCGAGTGTCTGCAACACGCATTCAGTTGTTTCGAGCGTCATAAGTATTTGTTCCGATTCGTTGTAAAAAGGAACGACAACAGAGATAAAATCAACATCGCGTTTTTCAACGCGATGTTTCACCGAATCGTGCTCGTTGGCTGATGTCGAACGTGTCCTGTTCACAGTATTCTACTTAACAGGAAGAACGCGTTTGACGAGAGCGGGGTTCTCGGCGTACTTCATCAAGTTGACGATATGTACGCCATTGCGACTTGTCGCGTGAATCATGTGATTGTCACCCACATAGATACCGACGTGGTAATAACCGGTCCCCTTGCTGAAGAAGATGAGATCGCCCGGCAACAGCGGCGAGAAATCACGCTTGGAGAACGACACTTTCGTACCGTAAAGCTGCGCCTGACCCGTCGCGCCGTGGAACATGTTGTAACCAACCGCACTGTAGGCGTATCTGACAAGTCCGGAGCAATCGACACCTCGCGTCGAAGCGCCCCCAAGGATATAAGGTGTCCCTAAGAGCGAGTGCGCTACCTCTACAACCTGCTTCCTTCGTGCAGCATTTTTGTCATTGGCAGGCGTGGACGGTGTCGGGTTCGTTCCTGAGTTTGCCGTCGGCTTCGTCTTGAGAATCAAATCGGATCTGATATATCCTCGCTTACCTGCTGAGTATTCGATAAAAGTCCATCGCGTCCCTACGGCGATTTGTTTCAATGAAGTGCCGAAACGGAGAACGGTCAAAATTGATGAATCTGTGGTGGGTCTTGAGCGAATGTTGACGTATTTTCTGTTGACATAAACGGTTCCCGATACCTTCTTAAAACCGCTCGGTGCTGGTTCCAGCGTTGTCAAGAGTTCACCGTACACATAGCCGATCGTACCATCCTTTAATTTCACTTTTGACCATGAGCCGTTTGTCTCTAATTCCGTTAAACGCTCGTCGCGGCGCACTTGCGCGATGACGGCGGAATTGGTCGTCGCCGACTTGCGCACATTTGCCACATTGGTGTCAACGTAAATCGACCTGTTCGTTTTGACAAACGGATTGACCGGCAGCGTCTCGCTGATCAGGTCGTTACGGACATAGGCGATAATGCCTCCTTCCGTTTTAACGCGCGACCAACCGCCGTTTGTCGCAATTTGATAGACTTTCTCGCCTCTATAAGCGACTGTAATTCTCTCTGTATCTATCGACGGACCTTCACGCAAGTTGGCTGCATCGGTATCGATGTACATGTATCTCCCCATACCGATCTCTTCAACGACATTCTGGGGTCGAACGGGACCGAACAGCTCATTCAACATATAGCCTTCAAGGCTGTTTTCAGTTCTGATCTTCGACCATTCCTCACCAAGCTCTAGAATAATCAAGGACATGCCGCGCAGTCCGAAACCCGCGATGGGGTACTCTCTGCCCGGACCTTCGCGTACGTACACTTGGTGATTGAGAACATATTGCGTACTACCCTGAACACGCGCATCGATCTCGGTCATTGTTTCGGTCGTTTCCGAAACATCCGATTCTGCAAGTGACGCCAGCACGATGTGAGGTGGGGGTTTCGTCGGCAGCGTCACCTCAACTGTTGCATGTGTAGACGTCGCATCATTCGTATCCGTCGTCTCGGTTGCGTTAAAATCGGGCAGAGCATCGCGATCAATCTGACCACCTTGTTGATTTTCACTGCCCCTGAAATCTTGGAAAGGAACTTCAACGGGATTGACGGTGGTTATACTAACGACGAAAATCGTGACAGTCAGCACGAACACCACGATCGGTAGACCGTAGAAAAGATAGCGCCCGATCGATGACTTGCCAAAGC
>JAAZMK010000085.1 GCA_012798865.1 Clostridiaceae bacterium
CACTTGCCGACACTCTCGGTTTCGGACACCATCATTTTTATAATACTGTCTTCCGAGCGCATCGATCATTTCCGGCATCTCTTACGACCCCACGCTCTTGCGAACACCACCTTGCATTGATATGGAATCACATTAGTCAAGAGGCGGTGTCGAGACAGGCGGCTTCCTGAATTTTGAAAGCTGTTCAAAAGCATACGCAATCTCGATCAACACAGGCTCGCTAAAGGGACGCCCGATGATTTCAAGACCGACCGGAACGCCTATAGGCGCCTCCGGAGAAGGAGCGAAGCCTGCAGGGACAGCAATCGATGGGAATCCGGTCGCCGAGCACAATACGCCGTTTCGCTGTTTCTGCCCTTTGCCGATCAGGCAGACGAGTTGTTGCTGATGTGGATAGACAAGTGCATCCAATTCACTGTCAGCCATAATCTTCATGATTTTCGTACGCATCTCTGTCTGTCTAATCAGTTTTTCATTGTATGCCGCCGTACCGACATCGAGCTTCAAGGCGGTCAGCATATTGTCTTCAATGCCTGGATGGTATTTCCCGCTCGCCAAAATTTCTTCAACTGAGTGAACGGGGGCGTCCGCCCTGAGTCCTGAAAGATAGCCGTTCAGATGCGTCTTAAAATCATCGAGGTGCACGCTGGCGTTGCGGATCATTTCATCGGAATCGATATTATCCGTTACCTCGATCAGCACGGCGCCGCCCTCCTCAAATGAAGATAAAGCGCCTTTCATGACGTTGTTGACCGGTTCGTTGATTTCTTCTTTGCCGAAAAAGCTACGCAAAATCCCTATGCGTTTGCTTTGCAAACCGTCTGGCTTGAGAAACGGCATGTAGCTTTCAGGTTGACGCCCGACACTCCACGCCGTCTCGGGATCGTCGCAATCGTAACCGGCGATCACATCGAGCGTTCGCACGCAATCCTCAACTGTTCTGCAAATAGGACCTGCCGTATCTTGCGTCAAGCTGTAAGGCACGATACCCGCGCGGCTTACAAGACCGACAGTCGGTCTTATGCCGGCAAGGCTACACGCCGATGCAGGACTTCTGATCGAATTGATTGTGTCGGTTCCGATGCCGATGATGCCGAAATTAGCGGCAATCGCGGCTCCCGTTCCTCCTGAAGATCCGCCCGGCGTACGTGTCAGATCGTAAGGATTGACCGTTTGTCCGAGCATGGAGCTGATCGTCTCACCCCAAATAGCGAATTCGTGGAGATTCGTCTTTGCGAGAATAATTGCACCTGCCTCACGCAGACGATTCGTAATAAAGGCGTCCTCGTCGGGAACGTAACCATCGAGCGAAGCCGACCCTGCCGTCGTCGCCATATCAAAGGTATTAACATTGTCTTTCAACATGACGGGAATACCATGAAGCGGTCCAGAAAACTTGCCGGTATCCGCCAACAGTCGGTCGAGATTGTCCGCTTCATCGCATGCTTTCGGGTTTACAGCAATGATAGAGCGAAGCGACGGACCTTTTGCTTCATAGGCTTCGACACGCTTCAAGTATTCATCGACAAGTTCGCGACTCGTTACTTCACCCGCCAGCATCGCGGCATGAACGAGATCAACTGTCGTTTCCATGATGTCAAAATTGCCCATGGCGTCGTACTCCTTCTAAATTAGATCACGACCATACGGTACAGGTCGCGCAAAAAACAAACCCGGCAGAACTTTCTAGCCGCCGAAGAAATTCAGCAATAGCCCCGCGGCAACAGCCGATCCGATAACGCCAGCAACGTTCGGTCCCATGGCATGCATCAACAGGAAGTTCGAAGGGTTGTACTTCTGCCCTTCTCTCTGGACGACGCGCGCCGCCATCGGCACGGCGGAAACGCCGGCAGCGCCGATCAACGGGTTAATTTTCCCCTTCGTCAGGAAGCACATCAATTTCCCGAGCAGAACGCCGCCCGCCGTCCCGATCGAGAACGCGACGAGTCCGAGTCCGACGATCATCAGTGTCTGAGGACGCAGGAATCTTTCGGCTGTCGCCGTCGCGCCGACTGTCATACCGAGGAAAATCGAAACGATGTACATGAGCGAATCTTTGATCGCATTGACGAGAAGGGGCACTTTGCCCGATTCTTTCAATAAGTTGCCGAGCATGAGCATACCGATTAGCGAAGCGGCTGATGGTAGGAGAAGAATCGTAAACAGCGTGACAACAATTGGAAAAATAATTTTCTCGTCCTGACTGACTTCACGGAGCTGCTCCATCTTGATCGTACGTTCCTTCTCCGTCGTAAGCACTTTCATAATCGGTGGCTGGATGATCGGCACAAGCGCCATGTACGAGTAAGCAGCAATCGCGATTGGACCGAGCAGATCGGGTGCAAGGCGTCCCGTCAGATAGAGCGCTGTCGGACCGTCCGCTCCGCCTATGATACCGATCGAAGATGCCTCCGCCCCCGTAAACCCAAGGGCAATTGCGCCAATAAACGTAATAAAAATACCGAGCTGAGCAGCAGCTCCGAGGAGAAGGCTGCGAGGATTTGCAATCAAGGGACCAAAGTCGGTGCCCGCTCCTATACACAGAAAAATGAGAGGCGGATAGATACCGAGTGTTGTCCCCTGATAGAGGTAGTACAAAAGACCGCCCGGCTGTGTCCCCAGCGGACCGTCCATCAGCCCGGCAAAAGGCAAGTTAGTGAGCAACATACCGAAAGCGATCGGGATTAAGAGATATGGTTCATATCCCTTCTTCACGCCGAGGTAAATGAAAAGAAGCGCGATCACCACCATAATCAACTTTCCGGGGATCATCACGCCGAAAAGCTCGGTATCAAAACGGAAAAGTTCCGTGATACCGGTGCTTTTATAAAAATCTGCGAGTATGTCGAGCATAGAACACTCCTATTTGAACGTAACAAGAAGATCGCCTGAGGATACTACGACACCTTTATCGACATGAACCTTTGCAATTTCCCCGTCATGCGGAGCGACAATTTCATTCTCCATCTTCATCGCTTCGATCACGACGAGATTATCACCGGCTTTCACATGGTCGCCGGGCGCGACATCGACACTTAGAATGGTGCCCTGCAACGGAGCTTTGACGATATCTCCGCTAGAAGCTGCCACAGGCAGCGGGGTCGCTTTCGGAGCCGATACGACGGGTGGCGGCGTGGAGGCAGCCTTTACAGGACGCGGCATCGACGCTGCGCTCTCCGATTTGATTTCCTCTACTTCAACGAAATACTCTTCTCCGTCAATGACGATGCGAAACGTCTTAACTGTGGACATACAATTAACCCTTTCTCTTTATAGCGAGCGCCTGAGCGACTCTTCAATCCCAGCGGCTTCCCAGCCTGAAAGCCCCGCAGACTCACGATAAACACGTCGGACGACCAACTTGACATCATCGCCCGCATAGGTCTGAATCGCAGCGGATAGTGCGGCGATTTTTTCAGGACTCATTCTCACGTCAGTTCCGTTCGATGCAGAGAGTTCCGATACTTGCGGCTCTGATTCGTTTGAATCTTTCTTGCTCTTTCTCTCTTTTCTATTCAAAATCAATGCCGTAATATCCACTAAGTAAGAGATAATGAGCAACACGATGAATACGAAAACCATGTAGATGATCGACAAGACGACGCTGCCAACCAATGTCATATTATCTGGCGTCATACTCTCACCTCTACAACGGGATATTGCCGTGCTTCTTGGCAATCGTCGTCATACGCTTCCCGCGCAACGAGTTAAATGAAGAGATCAGTCGCTGACGCGTCTCCTCAGGCAAGATCACATCGTCGAGATAGCCGCGTTCTGCCGCTACAAACGGGTTCATCATCGCCTCGGAGTATTCGTCAATCTTCTCTTTGCGTTTCGCTTCGGGATCGTCGGCGTTGCGAATCTCGCGCGAGAATATAATATTCGCCGCACCTTCCGCGCCCATGACGGCGATCTCAGCGGTCGGCCACCCGAGCACGATGTCGCCTCCGAGATGCTTGGAACACATGCCGATGTAGGCGCCGCCATACGCTTTGCGTGTAATCACCGTCACTTTCGGCACGCTCGCTTCGCTGTAGGCGTACAGCATTTTCGCGCCGTGGCGGATGATCCCGCCGTACTCCTGTTGAGTACCTGGGAGGAATCCCGGAACATCGACGAGCGTCAGGAGAGGGACGTTGAATGCATCACACATACGGATGAATCTCGATGCCTTATCGGATGCGTTGATGTCGAGACAACCCGCCATCACGCGCGGTTGATTGGCGATGACGCCTACGCTTTCACCGTTCAAGCGTATAAATCCAGTAATGATGTTTTGCGCATAATAAGGCTGAACCTCGAACAGTGCGCCATCATCCGCCAACGCATAAATCAATTCTTTCATATCATACGGCGTACGGGGATCCTGCGGAATAAGCGTGTTCAACGCCTTGATCATCTCATTGGGATCGCGAAAACATTCTGTACACGCAGGTTTTTCGAGATTGTTCTGAGGCAGGAAGCTCAACAATTGCTTAATTTGGGCGAGGCATTCCTCTTCGTTGGAAGCGCGAAAATGCGCAACGCCGCTTACACTGTTATGCGTCATCGCGCCGCCGAGCGCCTGGGATGAAACTTCTTCACCGGTGACGGCACGGATAACCTGCGGTCCCGTGATGAACATCTCGCTCGTCTCGTCGACCATAAACACGAAATCCGTAAGCGCCGGTGAATAGACGGCTCCACCCGCACAGGGTCCCATGATGACGGAAATCTGCGGAATGACTCCCGACGCCTTCGTGTTGTTGAAGAAAATGCGCCCATATCCCGCCAAGGAATCGACGCCTTCCTGAATACGCGCGCCACCGGAATCATTGATGGAGATCATCGGGGCGCCGACCTTGAGCGCCGCTTCCTGCGTGCGCACGATCTTGTCAGCGTGCATTTCACCCAAGGAACCTCCGATCACGGTAAAATCCTGCGCCGAGACATAGACGAGCCTCCCGTCGATGGTCCCGTAACCAGTCACAACACCGTCACCCGGGGCGTTTTTCGTATCCATACCGAAGTTAGTCGCCCTGTGTTTGACGAATAACCCCGTCTCGACAAAACTCTTATCGTCAAGAAGCTTCTCGATACGTTCGCGCGCCGTCATCTTCCCGCGTGCGTGCTGTCGTTCAATCGCCGCTTCACCACCACCTGAAGAAAGCGCTTTCTTCAGGTCGAGCAATGCCTGTTGTTTATCATCGAGCAAGTCCGTATCCTCCTCTATCTTTCAATTCATTAATTGTCATTTCTTAAAACTGTCGGGGATTTCGTAAAGACCTCCGGACCATTCGACGAGTTCCTCGAGCGATTTCGCCGCGAGGAGGTCTTTCGTCGCAAGCGCGGGGTCGATATCAAGATCATCGGGAAGCGCGACTTTGCCGGCTTTTCTCAGTCTTTCAACCACAGCAGAACTCGCCATATCGCCAATCGGTGTCCCTTGCGCAACGGCGCCCATCAGTGTCGTCCTCTCATCTTCGCTCTCCGCGAGATAGAGATACGCAACCCCCTGCTCCGTCACGACATGCGTCACATCTTCACCGTAAACCATGACCGGCACGCTGTCCAAACCGGCTTTTCGACCGATTTCGACGGCGTCGAGTTCCGGCACGAAATTATTACCGAACCGCCCACTGCTCGACAACATCTGGACGATGAGCTTTTTTCCGCCTATGAGAGAGCGACCGGGGTTCGCCATCATTTCTTTCCACGCCGGCGATGAATGACGCCGCCCTCGCGTGTTGTGACCCATATTCGGCGCACCGCCGAATCCGGAAAGCCTACCGCTTGTCACCGTCGACGAGTTGCCAAGATAATCCATCTGCAACGTCGCGCCAAGGAATAAATCGATGCCGTAAAGTCCTGCCAACTGTGCGTAAGCGCGGTTGGAGCGGAGCGTCCCGTCAGTCCCGGTAAAGAAAATATCAGAGCGAGCTTCCGTGTACTTTTCCATACCTTTTTCGCCGCCGAATGCATAGATGCTCTCCACCCAACCTTTTTCGATCGCAGGGATCATCATCGGGTGCGGATTGAGTACCCAGTGACGGCAAATTTTGCCCTTCAAACCGAGGCTTTCACCGTACGTAGGCAAAATAAGCTCGATTGCAGCCCCGTTATAACCGATGCCGTGATTGAGCGACATCACGCCGTGTTTGGCGTAAATCCCCTTGATCGTCATCATCGCCATCAAAATATGCGAGTCGCGAATCTTCGCAGGATCTCTCGTAAAAAGCGCTTCCATCTGATACGGTTCGTCCGAGCGGACGATGATGTCGACCCAGTCTCCCGGGATATCGACACGCGGCAAGGCGCCCCTTCCAACGATCTCGTTGACCTGTACAATGACAATACCGTCCTTGAATGCGGTCGCCTCGACGAGGATTGGCGTATCTTCCGTGCTGTACCCGGTAAAAAGGTTACCGTCTTCATCTGCCATCTCCGCGGCGACAAGACAAACATTGGGAATGAGATCGACAAGCAGCCTCGCATACAATTCCAGGTATGTGTGAATCGATCCGATCCTCAACTGATTGTCTTCCAGCATCTTCGCCAACCGCACGCTCTGCATGCCTGCAAATGCGAAGTTAAGTTCGCTCGCAATACCCTTTTCAAAAAGGTCCAAGTGCTCGTCGCGGGAAACGGCGGGAATCATCATAGTGAGACCGTGCACGATCGCCGGGTCTACCGATGCAAGCGCCTGCGAAAGAAACGTCGCCTGCTTCTGATTGTCCCCTTCGAGTACAACGCGATCGTTCGGATAGACAACTGATTCCAACACAGGAACAATATTCTCAGCTTGAATGATCTTTCCGCGCATCATATGCGAGGCACGCTGCAAACGCTCCTGCTTCTTCATCTTTTGCACATTCCATTCCATCGTCGGGACTCCTTTATTAAATCATTTTGGGGCAGTGAAATAGATCGATACATCCTTAAATCCGATCGATTGATTCGATCGATTAACGACAGGTTTCCATGAGCATTCGCGAGTAATTCAGCGACATTGCACCGCCCTTTCTGACACACAAACCTGCAACGCTAAACACATCTTAAAGCTATCACTTGAGCTGTTGAACGTCAAACAATTATCGTACGAATCTTTACAGTTTATCCGACTCTCAGAGGAGACACTTTGTAAATAAATTAGAAGACACCAATCCCCGTCTCTGCAACAGATATACCGATCGCTTCTGATCGTTCCTATCCTCGCGCATCATCTTCAGATCGTCGAATGGCAAGAATTTTATTTTCGAGATTCTCTATATGAGATTGCCTTGTCGATGAATGAGAGCTTTCGCCTCGGATATTCCGGACCGGCTACAAATGCCGACAAGGCGTGCTGAGCACCCTCGACGATCCAATGCTCTTTCAGCTCGGAAGCACAGGCTTCGATCAATTTCTCTGACATCCAAGTCGGCACGAACTTATCGTCGCTGCCGTGAATAATGAAAGTCGGGACGGTCGCCCTCGCCACGGCGGTAAGTGCGGTCGGATCGTGTAGCTTATAACCCATCAAGATATAGAAGAAAATCTTAGCGAAAAAGATGGCGGGACCTCGCAGAATAGAATTCATACCGCGCGTAAGCCATTTACCTTGATCGATAAGCGATGTATACCCGCAATCAGCGATAACGGCAACCACGTTCTCAGGGAGCCGTTCGTCTCCGCTTGCCGTCAACACCGTAGCTGCACCCATCGAAAGCCCGTCGAACACGTACCACGTCGGAGCAGTCTCGCCCAATCGTTTATCAATTTCATCCATCCAGACGAATAAATCATCGTAGTGTTTGCACCCGACATCAATTCTCTTACCCTCACTTGGAATATGTGCTCGAAGCGAAGGGAGAAAGACAGAGATACCTGCCTCGAGATACGGTCGCGCATCGAGTATTCTTGTCCCGCCTACATCGCGCCAACCATGGACAATAATGGCGCATCCGTCATGGAACGTAGGATCCCCCGTCGGTCTTTCAGTTCCGGGAATATATATGCCTCTGAGTTTAAGACCGTCTCGTTCAATTTCAAGCTCAATCTCATCGCCTGTTAAAAGTTCCTCTTTGACTGTTTGAGCCGATTTGAAGTAGGCTATTGTTTCATCGGAAACGTAAGATCTGCTACCTGTATCATCCTGCCCTTCAGGAGGTTTCGTCGCATAGCGAAACAACACACGTCCGAGAGACAACTCGAACCATAAATAAACGAGTAGAATGGCGCCGACAGAAATCAATACGATCACCCACGGTTGCGCACTCGCACAGACAAATGGCAACGTTACCGGTTTAAGAAACATCG
>JAAZMK010000011.1 GCA_012798865.1 Clostridiaceae bacterium
CGTACGTTTTGATGACTTCCGCGGGATTCCAGCTGCTCTCGCCGATAGTGAATGCTGTTGCCATGCCTATTGCATCGCTGTTGACGGTATTTACTTACGCGATGACAATCATGCTTTCCGTGATTCCTGCGAAGGCGTGTTTGTTGATGAAGGCGGGTACCTTCTTTGCCTGCTTGCTTGATCCCGGGACGAGGATATTTCATCAATTGGCGCGACAGACGGCATCTTTCAGAGGTACATACATTCCTGTCAAATGGATCGCTCCGGCATTACTGATGGCGATTCTGGGCTATCTGCTATTTAACCGAAGGACGAGCCCTTATAGAAGCATATGTATCGCGATCTCTGTCATAACGTTTGGGTTAGCGATATCGATGGTCTGCATAGCGGATCGGAGGAAAGAGTGGCGCGTCATCTTTCTCGATGTCGGTCAGGGGGATGCGACGTTAGTGGTCTCTCCTGAAGGCTATACTTGTCTTATCGACGGCGGTGATTGTGGTCGCGGTTACGATACGATTTTGCCCGTTGTTCGCTTGCATTCATTGCGCAAGATCGATCTTGCCATTTTGACACATGCGCATGGCGACCATGCTTACGGCATTGTGGAGCTTCTCAACTGCGGCATGATCGACCGATTATGTTTACCTGTTACATCTCATCGATCATCTCGTATTACGAGCGAAAATGACTGGGAAAGCGATTTGACGGACATACTTCTTGATACGGCACGTGAATCCGGAGTCACATGCTTTTCACTAAAAGCCGGCGATCACTTGGAACTTGGTTCGATAACTGCCGATGTCTATTATCCCGAAGAGGATCGTGAGAATCTTGACCTGAACGATGATTCGCTCGTCCTTCGATTTGATATGGGCGGGTTTAAGATATTGTTTACAGGCGATTTGACGGAAGAAGGGGAAAGGCAATTAGTTCGTCAGCGATGTGAATTGTCTGCTGATTTGCTGCATGTATCGCATCACGGTTCGAAGAGTTCAAGTTCGGCGTCCTTTCTCAAATCGGTTTCCCCGAGCGTCTCGGTTATCTCCGTCGGAAAAGAGAATCGTTTTTCGCACCCACACGTGTCGGTGCTGCAAAGGCTCAAGGATATCGGGTCGGACGTCTTCAGGACAGACCGCTCGGGAGCGCTCATCTTGAACATCAGGAATGGAAAGGGTACGATAACAGAGTGGATTGCACCGTTTGAGGGAGGATCAGAGTGAGACAAATCGTGAACAAACACATGGATTATAAGGAGCTCACGGCTGATCTTGCGCGTGCTGCGGATCGACCCGCATACATTCTTTGTGGGGAGGAGATATATCTTCTTCAACAGATACGCCAGCATCTCTTGGAAGAACTTATCACGCCAGGATGTGAACTACTTGACAGAGTCAACATCGCAGGGGATGGCAATGCGCGCTCAATCGACTGGCAGCGCATTATGGCGGAGATGAAGACGCCTCCCTTTCTCTCTACAAGAAAAGTAATTTCGCTTACGAGGACAGGTTTGTTTTCGTCTTCTTTTGCTACAGATCAGGAGGCGGAGGAACTTGGGGAGTTGTTGACACATGTTCCGGAATTCTGTTGCTTAATTTTTCTTGAAGAAGACGTCGTCTACAATAATAAGTTGCTTCGACGGATGCGTGAGGCAGGAGCTGTTTCTGCAAAGCTCGATAGACAGAATATGAATGACTTGATGCGGTGGGTGGCAGGGCTCTGTGGCAGAGAAAACCTTCGCATCACAAGAGAGGCCGCTGAATCGCTTATTTTGCGTTGTGAGTCGTCCATGTCCGATCTTGCAAGTGAGTTGTCGACGGTGTTTCTATTTTATCAATACACTGGCAAGGAAGATATTCACACGGAGGACATTGATTTTCTTTGCAGAGAGGATATGACGGGCAAAATATTCGATCTGACGGATGCGATAGCGGAGCGCAGAATTGATGCAGCGTTGCGTATGATTGATGTCTTTCGCGAGCGTCGAGAGCCGCCGCTTTACATCCTGACGATGTTGGCGCGCCAATCGCGTGATCTGATGATCGCAAAAGAGGTCGGGGAAACAGAGGGGATTATCGCTTCCGGGGTGACAAAGAGCTTATTTTATGCGCGTAAATTGCTGAGGCAAGCGACAAGATTCTCGATGGAGAAACTTGAAAGCATGTTGGAGGGGTGCTTTCAAGCCGATTTTGCAATCAAAACGGGACGGATGGATGACCAAGATGCCGTCACCGTACTTGTTATTCGGGCATGTGAAGCAGGTTAGTTTTGTCTAGTTGTTGTGTTCATTGAGAGAGTCAAGAACGGAGACAATGCGATGCGTCGGAATTGTACTACAACACCTGATAACCGTTTGATGGATGCCTCTCTGACGATGAAGGATATTCCCGAGTCGGAGCGACCATACGAGAAGGCGGAGAGCAAGGGTGTGCGTACGCTGACAAATGCTGAGTTGATTGCTGTTTTACTCACGACGGGACGCACTGGTGAAACTGCCGTTCAGACCGCGCAAAAAGCCCTCTTGATGAGTGGCGGTCTCTCGGGGCTTCTCGATACGAGTCTTGAGGAGTTGCAAGAAGTACCGGGAATCGGTCGCGTCAAGTCCATCCGTATTCTGGCTGCGCTGGAATTGGGTCAGCGAGCCGTTTCTGATAGACAGCGGGAGACGCGCGCTTCCGCTGATAGTCCGGACGATGTGATTCGTTACGTTGAGGCGAGCATGCGTTACCTGCCTCGAGAGGAGTTCCACGTATTGCTCTTAGATACGAGAAATCGCATCATCAAGTCAGTCAGAATTTCCCAAGGCGGACTTGCTTCCGCCGTTATCCATCCTCGTGATATTTTTCGCGAGGCGGTTAAAGCCAATGCGGCGTCGATCGTACTTGTCCATAATCATCCGAGCGGGGATTCCGCACCGTCGAGAGCGGATGTGGAATCGACGCGAAAATTCACGAGACTCGGGAACATGATGGGCATCCCTGTGCTTGACCACATCATAGTCGGTGCCGAGTCATCATCCAGTTTTAAGCGCCTCGGACTTTTCTAACGCGTTTTTTCTTTTTCATACAGAGTTGTCTCTGATGACTATATGTGGCAGAGGTGAACCCTTAGTCCGGGATGGCATAGTGATATAATGCTTTTACTGCACGAGAAGAAGTCGATATTTACATTGCGCGTATCATCATTCCGTGTTGAGTATGACTGTAATTTAAGAAAGGTTGACCGCTATGAAACGTCGCGTCCCGCGTGTAATGGTGATCGTGATTGTTACCGTTGCGTTACTTGCTTTATTCATACTAACCGCGCTTCCCGGAGCGACCCGGTCGCGTTTGGGTGACTTTTTCGGGGGTATCTTTGAGCCTTTAACGAAGACCTTTAAAAAAGCGATTGATGGGATAGGAAGTTTTTTCACGGCTGTCAGAGACAATAGAGATCTGAAAATTCGAATCGGTGAGCTGGAAGATGAAGTAGGCAGGCTTAATCGCGAGATCGTTGACAATAATGAAAAAGTGAAAGCATACGAAGAGCTCAAGGAGGCTCTCAATCTCGTCACGAAATTTGATGATTCCAAGGTGCTGGGTTCCGTTATTCTCAATGAAGCACTCGGACCTTATCATGATCTCATGCGGATTAAGGCGGGACGCAAACACGGACTTGATGCGAGCGTTACCTCTTACCCCGTTGTTGATCGTCATTCCGCACTTGTAGGTCGTGTTCATTCAACGGAAACTTACTCAAGTAAGGTGTTGCCGCTGTTACATGAGGCTTTTTCCGTAAGTGCACGTGTTGATGGGAGCTACCGCTCAACCTTTCGGGTGCGCGGCGACGTTTTGCTGCGTGAGCAGGGGTTGTGCCTTGGAGACAATATTCCTGAAGGCACGCCTCTGAAAGTCGGCGACCTGATTGTTACCTCGGGTGAGGGCGGTATTTTCCCGGGCGGTATTCCAATCGGCGAAGTCGTTTCGTTGCAGTCGAGCGAAGACGGAAAAATTGTGACATGTTCCATCAAACCGATTTGCGACTTTGACAACCTAAACTATGTGTTCGTTATTGTGGAGAGTGAGCATGAATCTTGACGCCACAATTTGGAGACGCATAGCAGTCTATCTGCCCGGATTGTTTTTAGCGGCATTGATCCAAACATTGTCGAGCCTATCGAGAGCGCTGATTTCACCTGATTTGCTATTTCTTTTTCCTTTGTTTGCGGGTCTGTGGACCGGTGGCTACGACGGTTTTGTGACGGGAATGGTTGCCGGTTTCCTACGTGATTACATGGCGGGAAGAGGGTACGGCGTGGGGATGCTGGCAGGAATGTTTATCGGTCTTATCGCCGGATTAGTCGCCAGCGAGGGCTGGCAACAGTACGCACTTCGCGGGAGTATCCTCGTCGTTGTGACCACTTGGCTCGACGAAATGATCATGTCTTTTCTAAGGTGGCTTCTCCCGATGGGAGATTTTAGGACTCCACTAGGTTTGATTTGGAAGAGCGCGCTTTCGCACTCTCCTGCAAAGCTGCTCTCCAACATCATCGGCGCTATGGTGCTTACGGGGTATTTGTCAATTGCATTTTATCGTCGTAAATCGAAACGCGAGAAAGATGACGGCATAGGGGATGTGAGAGGCGGTGAGTCGCTTGCGTGACGCGAATGATAAAACGCCTGAATGGGTACCGCTATCACAGAACACATCGATAAGACGCGCGCAAAAAGGTCGCTCATGGACACCATTATTCAAGGGGAATCGTTTTGCGTTGTTGGCGGGAGTTCTCGTGATCATGCTTCTTCTCATTCTCATAAGGACAAGTTCACTTCAGATATTTAGTCGTGGGGAGATTAGTGTCTTGGAGACGGTTGGGAGTGCCGGAGAAATTGTTTTGGAGGCTCCGCGCGGTGACATTGTCGATAGAAACGGACGACCGCTCGCCGTCAGTGACGCTATTCATCGCGTTTCTCTAATCTCGACTGGCATGACGAATGCTCAGTTGAACCGTTTTCTTCTTGACGTCGCCATTCTTTTCGATGAATTTGACTGTTCATTTCGAAGTCCCCTGCTCAAATGGTTCGATATTCCATTGGATATGCAAGGTGAAAATCTGTTGGCGAGAGATCAATCGTTAAGTTTTGTGTTTCGTCAACCCTTGGAAGATATTATTCGGTGGCAGACGGATCCGAATGTTTTAAATCTCGTTGATCCCGAAAAAGCGACTACGGCTCAAAAGATGAAACGTGTCGTGCGGGAGAGACCCGATGAATTTTTCGACTATCTTCTGTTTGATTACTTTCAAATTGAACCGGATCGCACATCGGGGAGCAGACTTTATTCAGACGGTGAAGCATTTCTTATTATGCAGTTGCGCTACTTGATACTTGAGAATAACTGGCTTTTTTCAAATCGCCAGCCGATCACGTTATCTGAATCCGTCCCCGCATCGATGTCTGCTCGTCTCATAGAACAAAATTACCGTTATCCCGGTCTTATCGTGACACAACAATATCAACGACGGTATACCGACGACAGCCGCTATATCGGTCACGCTTTGGGTTATATAGGCGCCATATCCGCGAATGAATACGCAAGATTGCAATCAGTCGGATACGGGATAAACGATATGATCGGGAAGACGGGTGTGGAGCAGGCTGCAGATCGTTATTTGAGAGGCGTGAATGGTCTCGCGACGTTTCAGACGTGGCAGCAAGATCAGTTGACTTCTCCCGTATTGGTGCCGGGTGAGGTTCAAACCCTGCCGATTCCCGGGAACGAAGTGAAGATGACGATCGATCTGAAATTGCAAAAGCGTGCTCTCGAAGAGCTGGAACGCAAGATACTCGAATTTCGCGGGAGCACACACAAGGATAGGGTGATGGAAGCGCCTGGCGGTTGCGTCGTCGTGCTTGATGCGAAGACGGGTGCCGTTCTCGTCAATGCCAACTACCCAAACTTCGATCCGTCTGATTTCATCAATCAAACTCGTGATCCCGACGCGGCAAGGCGTGTTCGCAGTATGTTGACCGATACGAAATACCGCCCGCTTCTCAACCGCGCAATTGCCGAAACTTATACGCCGGGGTCAACTTTCAAAGCTTTCTCAGGTATGGCGGCTTTGGAGGCGGGTGTCGTGACATCGAACAATCAGGTTCGGACGTGTCGCGGCAGCCAGGAAATTGGCGGAATAAAATGGCATTGTTACAAGAAGTACGGACATGGCAATCTTACGTTCGCTCGCGGCATGGCAACGAGCTGCAATTTGTATTTCTTTCAAAATGCGGTGCTGACGGGTATCGATACGATCAGTGAGACAGCGCGCAGGGTTGGCTTAGGCGAGAATCCGGGATTGGATATCAGCGGTGGTGTTTCCGGTATCAGACCTTCCCGTGCCGTTAAAAAACAGTTGAATGCGAGACCTGAAGATCAGCGGTGGTTTATCGCCGATACATGCCAGACATCGATCGGGCAGTTTTATAACAGTTATACGATGATGGAAATGGCTCGCGGAGTGACGGGACTTGCGACGAATTACCTTGTGACTCCTCATTTTATTAAAGAAATCGTATCTCCTGACGGAACGGTACTCGTTCCGGAGAAGATCGAGCGCGTACCTATCGGGTTTAAAGAGCAGAGCGTAAAAATGTTGCGGGATGCGATGATCTCCCTATCGAAAGATATGGGCAACCGAACAGGTCGCCTGTTGCACGATTTCCCGTATCCTGTAGCATGTAAAACGGGTACAGCGGAAGCGTTCAACGAAAAAATGGAGCCGATCTCAAATTCTGTTTTTGTCTGTTTTGCACCTGCGTATGACCCGGAGATCGTCATTGCACACGCAATTTCCGATGGTGCGTACGGCGAATATTCCTCCGATATCTCGTATCGTATTTTGTGTGAATATTTCGGTGTGGAGCCGACACATGCGCGGATGGGCAATTTTGACACGTATAGGGGACGATAATCCGATAAATCGCTTGTCTCGTCGTGATAATTTGTATACAATGTATATGTTGCGGATTTATATTTTTCGTTGACGGAGAGGAGGCTCTACGCACATTTTGCGCAGGCAGCCTGAAGGTGTAAATATGAAGATAATTTTACTGGCTGACACGTCGAGGAACGAATTACTTGTTAATTTTTGTATTGCCTATCAGCAGATTTTGGCAAAACATGAGTTGGTGTCTCCGATTAACACGGCGCGTTTGATTGAGGAAGCGACTTCATTGAAGCTGGAACGCTTCTCTGCCGATGCGTTCAGTGTCTACAGTCAACTCGCTTCAATCGCCCTTTACAACGAAATAGACGCTTTGATTTGCCTGAGGGACCCCGGTATTCCCGTTCCGGATTCTCAGCACCGCATGTTTCAGGCTTGCGATACAAACAGCATTCCTTACGCAACGAATACGGCTACCGCGGAAATTCTCATTCTTGCCATTAGCAGGGGCGATTTAGACTGGCGCGAGTTGGTTCGTTCATGATCAAACAATCACTCCAAATAACAGAGGAACTCCGTTACTATCGCGAGGGATTTCGCAGCTGCAATGTTTACGTGCTGACGTGTTTTGATTTCGAAGTGCTGTTTGATCCATCTCTCAGTCCCGACTCCGTTGAGCAAAAGCGTCCGATCTCGAAGTTAATCGCAACGCATGCGCATTACGACCATATCGCCATGATCAACGAGTGGAAGAAAGAGTATCCCGATGTTCCTTTTTTGATGCACGGTGGCGATATCGAGATGCTCGATAATTCCACATTGAATGCTTCGATTTTCTTTGGACGTCCCAATTCCTACGTAAAGCCGGATCTCGTCTTGAACGACGGTGATAATATCGAGCTTGACGGGCGGTATTTTCTCAATGTTTTGAACACTCCAGGTCATACGATGGGCTCGTCATGTTTCGTGATTTACCGTCGAGATGATACTGAGTCGATACCCGTGGCGATGATATCGGGCGACACACTCTTTGATCGCGGCTGGGGGCGTACTGATTTCGCGACGGGAGATGACTCACTTATGAGAGATTCTCTTTCGCGGTTGTTTCGTATTCTTTCTCGAATGCCGGACGATTTGCCTGTCTGTCCCGGACACAGCGCCCTGACGAATGCCGCTGACGCCTGTCGTTTTTTGGCGGCTATGGGTTATTCCAATTAGTGCTTATTGCGATTTGATTCTGATCGTTGATCCCGCTCTTGTGAATTAGTTTTGATCTATCTTGATTACTGCGTATTCGTTTCGCAGGCTGTCTGCAAGAAATCCATTTGTCTCATTCTTTGATATCGGGAAAACGTCAATTTGACCTGTTGATGCCGTTCTCGTCGCCGATTCCCTTTCGTACCGCCAACGTCATGCACTTACCATGATGGTGCGATATGACAACGATTGCGGAGGTGGTGTTTATGGGTTTCTCTATAGAGTCTATCATTGCGATACCGTGCTGTCTGACGATTTTAGCACAGACGACGGGGATGGCTCTACCGCTCGCACGCGACGCGAAGCGCGCGGCGAATGTCAATGCTTACACATCAATGATCGAAAATCGTTCTGATTACACATATCAATACGAGACGATCATGCGTGAATTATATGAAGTGCCTTATGTGTACACGTGCCCTCAAAAGATCGTCGAGTCTCTTTCTCTGGGGCGTGACATTATTTCGATGATTAAGAATTATAGGGATCATAATTCAGGAAGTGACGCATGAACAAGAATGTCTTCATGGTCATACGTAAAAAGGTATGCCGCAAGCGTACAGCCCAAGGTCGAAGTGTCGTTATGCATGCAGGATCGATGAGTCTCGCTTTCTGCATTGTCTTGCCTGCAGTTTTGTTGCTTTTTACGGAGGTCTTACGTTTCAGTCGCGAGGCGAGAGCCGACTCCGACCTGGCGAGACATGCAAGGATGATTGCTGATTCGGCGCTTGCTCTTTACGATCGTGACTTGTACAAGACGTTCGGTCTTTTCGGGATGAAGGAAGAGGATGCGAAAAAGGCGCTCGATTCGGATGTGTTGCCCAATACGGGAGCAAGTTTGAAGTTGGAGATGGCGGATGAATTGAAGGAAGGCGACGTAATAAAAGACGGTATTGCGTGCCATATGACGTGGAGAGCTGCCACCTCCATTTTGGTGGACGCGATAGACAAGCTGCGCGCATTGGAAAAAATCGGACATGAGGTCAGCGTTGCGCGGCTGTCAGATTTCTTTCCCTCTACTCTTAAACAAGGCTACGAAACGATTGATCCCGATCTCGGTACACTCGATGAAGAGCCGGAATGGAAAGATGAGTACGAGGCGCTAATGGATACGGAGATTCGCGATGTCTACCAGAAAGGTCTGAG
>JAAZMK010000086.1 GCA_012798865.1 Clostridiaceae bacterium
AGATTGACCATGCGGCGCCCTTCCCAAGTGAAGTTTTTCAACTTACTTCGAATTATTGCGATACGTAGAAATGAATTGGTTCTCTAATCCTAGGAATAGAGGGGAAAGACTGACCGTCGCGTACATTCACTGTACATTTTTTCAATTCGTACTGAAAAACTGTGCTAAGGGTGTGTACGTGGTGGCATGTAAGCGGCGCTCGTCCGAAGTGTCGCTCTTGTCGTCCGGTGACAGGGGAATTTAGTAACTCGATTGTGTGGCATGAAAAAGTCTATAAAAAAGACGACTTTGGATTGCATCCATTTTGTCGTCTATTATTGGTGCCGGTGGCCGGACTTGAACCGGCACGGGGTTTCCCCCATCGCATTTTGAGTGCGACACGTCTGCCATTCCATCACACCGGCATAGCAATTGATAATAATGAGAACGGATCGCCCGCCAATGGGCAATCCGTCAGACAAGTGGTGGGGGAGAGTGGATTTGAACCACCGAAGTCGTTGACAACAGATTTACAGTCTGCCCCCTTTGGCCGCTCGGGAACTCCCCCGTATAAGCTTGTCTGCGTTGGTGGGCCATCAGGGACTTGAACCCCGGACCGACCGGTTATGAGCCGGCTGCTCTGACCAGCTGAGCTAATGGCCCACGCGTCCTGAACGGCACTAAGTGATTATATGAACGTTTATTGTATTTGTCAAGTCAGATATTTTGTGCAATTGGGTCTCCCAAGATGAAGCAAGATGACCTGGCGAGGCGCCGAATTGCCTACGATGTCCGTGGGTCTTATATTAAATAATATATTCCAATTTTTTAGCAGAATATATGTAATTATATGACTTTGCTCATTAATATACGCAGTAATCTCTTGCTGATTGTATTGATGTAAGTTCGCTGTGATAGCTAAAATTAGAGTATTATGGCAGCATAACTTACTGTCACAGAACACCCGAAAACTCTATAATTCATTGTATTTTATACAAACATGTGACCTATAATGCTTTCATTAATATAGCATTTTGACTTTTGCAGCAATGAGGAGATTGTGTATAATACTTTGAAAGGAAAGCGATTGTGCTCGCTTGCCATGAAGTGAAACGCTTGGCAACTTGTCATAAGCGATTCCGACTGTTACAATATTGGAAAGTGTGTCTAAATTGTAACGACACAATATCAAAAATGGAGGAAAAGAAATGAAGAAAATCTTTGCGATTCTCTTGTCAGTGCTTCTTCTGATCGGTTTAGCGGCCTGCGGGCCAAAAACCCCAGATACAACTGACCCGGTTGACTCTAAAACAGACAAACCAACTGAGCCAACAGAGACTGAAGCGCCATATGTTCCTACCGACCCGAACTATGGAACCATCATCTATGGTTCGAGCACCGAAATTTCCGGTGACTGGGGACGCGCTCTCTGGACAAACAACGCGACAGACGCTCTCATCCGCAGCTTGATCGATGCATATGGAACGATTGTGACGGACAAAGGCGCTGCCTACGTTGTGAACCCGACTGTTGTCGAGAAGATGGAGACAGAAATTGTTCCTGGCGCTCCGCCGGAAGGTAAGGAGCGTGAAGAAGGTGTTAACTACGACACCAAAATCTTCAAGATTACTATCAAGAAGGGTCTGACGTACAACAACGGCGATCCGATCACAGCAAAGGACTTTGTCGCAGGCACGCTCTTCGCTTGTACTCAGGAACTGATCGACCTCGGTGGAAAGTCAGCCGCTCCGATGACACTTGTTGGTGGTACAGCCTATCAAAAGGGCGAGGCGGACGTGGTAACGGGTATCCGTTTGTATGACGATTATACATTCTCATTCGAGATTGACGCCAGCAAACTCCCATACTACTACGATATTACTTACGCCGGTGCTTCTCCGATGCATTACAAGCGTTGGTTCGGCGAAGATGTTGACATCAAGGACGACGGTCAGGGTGCCTACTTCAACGAAGCGTACACACTCGAAAAAATCACACCTTTCGTCGAGGCAGAGCGTTTTGCTTCTGAGAACCGCGTCTCTGCTGGTCCGTACACGCTAGAGACTTTTGACAAGGCTGCGCTGCAGGCGACACTCGTAGCGAACGATAAGTTCGCTGGCGACCTCTACGGCAACAAGCCTGAAGTCAAGAAGATCGTCATCATCAAGGCTGAGGACGCGACATGGGCAGACGCGTTGAAGACAGACCTCTTCAACGTCTACGACCATATCACCGGCGGTGATGAGATCGATACGGCGCTCGATATCGTCGATGAGAAAGGCATGCAGTACGTCCAGTATGACCGTGCAGGATACGGTAAGCTGATGTTCCAATGCGACTTCGGACCGACACAGTTTATCGACGTCCGTCACGCCATCGCCTATCTGCTCGACCGTCCTGACTTTGCTGACGCGTTCACATCCGGATGGGGCGGACTCGTCCACGGACCTTATGGCGTTGCACAGTGGATGTACCTCGATTCAGAGGAGTGGCTTGAGGACAACCTCAACAAGTACACAGCCGATCTTGATGATGCCAAAGCAGCGCTTGATAAGGCCGGGTTTAACCTGAATGATAAGGGTGAACCTTATACTGACGGACTCCGCTACAAAAAAGTCACAGCGGAAGAGGCCGGAGATTACAAACACAATGTCAAGCTTGATGACGGCACCATTCTGATGCCTCTGATCATCGAGTGGCTCTCGACCGAGAAAAACACGGTCTCCGATCTCCTGAAGGTCAAACTTGCTGAGAGTGACAACACAAAGGCAGCCGGTATGCAGATCAACCGCACAGAAGTCAACTTCACCGAACTGCTGAACTACATGTATCGCGACGGCTCAGTCGGTGAGCAATATAAGCTTCCGACCTACGGCATGTACAACCTCGCGACAAACTTCTACCCGGCTTACGACCAGTCATACAGCTGGACGCTCGACCCGGAACTCGTCGCACTGGGCTACAACGTCAACTTCCTGTTTGACGAAAAGCTGGACAAGCTCTCGATGGATATGGTCTACGGTGTTGAATCCGGTGATGACGAGAAGTATCTCGGCATCTGGCGTCAATTCATCCAGCGCTGGAATGAGCTCCTCCCCGAGGTTCCGCTCTACTCCAACACATACATCACAGTCATTCCCGACTGGCTCCTGGAATACGAACAGACGGCGTTCTGGGGCTTCGCAGATGCGATCATCGGCGCAAAAATCAAAAAGTAATTAGTTGCGCTCAGCTCACCTAGTTAACCTAGGTTAGGGATGGGGGCGGTCCTCAAAATACCGCCCCCATTCTCGCTTATTCTCACATGTAGAAAGGATGTCACAATGGGCAAGTATGTCCTGAAGCGTCTGGTTTACATCGTAATCGTCTTTTTTATCATCTCGTTCCTGATGTATGCGCTTTATAATCTTATTCCAACTGATCCCGCAAGAGCTCAGTTGGAGCCGATGCGTCAGCAACTTAAACCTGATGAGTACAACCGTATGTACGAGCAATTACGAAAAGAAATGGGACTTGACGACCATTTGGTGATACGATATGCGCGCTGGATGGGAATCATTAAAGGCTTGAAGGGGAAACACGACGGACTTCTACAGGGTAATTTTGGATACTCGCAAACGTTTAAGAGACCTGTTGTTCAGCAAATAATCGAACCGATGAAGAACACGATCTTCATCAATATATTCGCTACGATCGCCGCTCTCGGCATTACCTTGCCTCTCGGTGTCTACTGCGCCGTACACAAGGGTAAAAAGTTCGACACAACAGTACAGACTATGTCGATTCTTGGATACAGTCTACCAATCTTTATCATTTCATTGATTTTTATGTACTTTTTTGTCGTCCGTTGGGGAATATTCCCATTGATGGGTTCAAAAACGCCCAACGCTTCTTATGAGCCCGGATCATGGGCTGAATTTGTTGACAAACTATACCATATTGCGTTACCCGTTATCGTGATGACATTTGCTTCGCTTGGCGGTATGACGCGCTACGTACGATCTTCCATGATTGAGGCGCTTGGAACGGACTACATCCGTACCGCGCGCGCGAAGGGGCTCAGGGAAAAGGTCGTCATCTATTCGCATGCTTGGCGCAATGCACTGTTGCCGATTATCACGAGCATCCTCGCGTGGTTTCTCGGAATTTTCGGTGGCTCCGTGATCATTGAAAATACGTTTTCCCTGAACGGTATGGGCAAGCTCTATTGGACAGGACTCAACTCCCTAGATTTTGAGCTTGTACTCGCCATACAGATGTTCTACACTGTCATATCTCTGATCGGGTCGCTCTTAATCGACTTGAGTTACGGCATTGTCGATCCGCGCGTTCGCGTGAACAAGTAGGGGGGATATAGATATGAGCAAAAAAATAAATAATATGACCCCTAAGAAGAAAAAACGCAGTACATTAGCCCGTTGGCTTCGGCAAACAGTTCTCAGGAAGCACGATATCGACTATGACAATCCTGAAGTGATCGAAACGCCGCTAAGAATTGTTGCCCAGAACTTCTTTGCTAAGAAAACGGCTGTATTCGGCGTTGTGGTGTTCTTACTGATCCTTCTCGTCGTTTTGATCGGACCGTATTTCTTCAAACTGAATCTCGGTGAGCATGAACAGACTCTCATCCACATTCCACCGTCAAACAATATGATGAAAATACCGAAGGAAATGCACGGACGCATTCGCGACATCGCTCCCGGAACAACATTCGGGATTGGCGTTGATGTTGACGGAAAAGTCTATTCGTGGGGGCATACGCGTGTCACGGACCGCATCAATTTAAATGAAATTCCCGACGAAGTGCAGGAGGCCGATCTAAAGATGATCGCCGCCGGGATGGACCATGCCGTCGCCCTTGACACAGACGGTAAACTCATGGTTTGGGGTAATACGCGAAGATCTCAAGCTCGATTCACCCCGGATATGGAAAAAGCACAAAAATCAGGAAAGAATTGGAATATCGTTCAATTAGAAGCAGGCATGCAAGTTTCTGCTGCTCTCGACGAGGGAGGTTATCTCTATCTTTGGGGGAATAGAAGTAATTTCGATCTCGGCGTTAAAAGAGAATACCAAGGCAAAATCGCAAAAATTGCCTTTATGGCGAACGAGTACATTTCATTGCTGAAGGACGGCAATGTTGCCTACACCGGTATCAAAGGTAAAGGATCTCCGTTCAGCAGAATTCCTGACGAATTGCTACAAGGTAAAACAATCGATATCGCCGCGACCGACAGGTCGTGCGCAGGATTGACTGAAGACGGCAAAGTCTATTTCTGGGGACGTCTCGAGAAGGGTGAAAGCGAAATGCCCGAGATTGATTCCAAGATCGTAAAAATTGAAGGCGGTCGATACCACTACAGCGCTTTGCTTGAGAACGGCAATGTCGTCAGCTGGGGCAACAATGACTACAATCAAGCGAAGGCTCCCGCGAAAGTCACCTCCGGCGGCAACGTTAAGGAATTGTACGTAGGCAACTTTCAGAATTACGCCATTCTGGAGAACGGCGAACATGTGACGTGGGGGCTTTCGGGATTCCCACTTGGAACGGATCATTTTGGTCGTGACATGCTTGTCCGTATCATCAATGGCGGGCGCGTTACGATGCTTGTCGGTGCAATCGCTGTTGTTATCGCGACGATCATCGGCGTTATTCTAGGTGGACTTGCCGGTTACTTCGGTGGTGCCGTTGATCTTATCATCATGCGTATATCGGAGGTTGTCGGCGGTTTGCCGTTTATACCTTTTGCCATGATATTATCTGCCGTCATCGGATCTAGACTTGATCCGACGCAGAGAATGTATTTGATCATGATCGTATTAGGTATTCTCAGTTGGGTTGGTACGTGTCGCCTTGTACGTGCACAGTTCTTCGCTCAACGTGAGATGGAGTATGTTACAGCTGCGAAAGCGATGGGTATTAGAGAAGGCGCCATCATTTTCCGCCATATTCTACCTAATGTATTCTCGCTGCTCTTGGTCAGTATGACTCTTGACTTCGCGACGAGCATGTTGACGGAGTCAACGCTCTCCTATCTTGGTTTCGGCATCCCGTTGCCGACTCCTACTTGGGGCAACCTGCTCACCGGTGCGAACAATTCAATCGTCATTCAACAGTACTGGTGGAGATGGGTATTCCCCGCCGCTATCTTCGGAATGTGTACCATCTGCATCAACTTAATCGGTGACGGTC
>JAAZMK010000087.1 GCA_012798865.1 Clostridiaceae bacterium
GTGGAGGTGATGCCGGCATGGCGGTGCGGACAGTTGTGGGAGTGAAGCGATTGCCTGAGTTGCGTGGCGAGGTTATAGACATCACGACGGAAGGCGTAACAGTGCAACGCTGTGATGATGACAGTTAATAGGAAACAGGGAGAGACAAGGTGACGGGTTCGACTGCAACCTCTGAAAAAACAGATCATAGACCTCGCAATTATCGGAAGGTCTTTCGAGGGCTGATCAAATATGTCAAGCCGGAATGGTCGTCCTTTCTAGCAGCACTCGCGCTTTTGCTTCTCTCGAATGTTCTCGCCCTTGCCGGTCCACGTCTCAGCGGCGAAGCGGTCGATGCGATGGGAATCGTAGCCGGGGGTGTAGCATTCGACATCGTCTTGATGAAATCGTTTCTCATGTTGGGGGCGTACGTCGGGTCCGCTGTCCTGAACTATGTCATGGTGCGTTTATTGGCGCGCACTTCGAAGCGGGTCATCTGCCGAATGAGGCAGGATGCGTTCAATCAAATCATTGACTTGCCGCTATCCTATATCGATACGCATCAGGCAGGCGATCTCGTCTCGCGTATCTCGTACGATTTAGATGTCGTCAGCTCCGCCATCTCGCAGGACATCGTCGTGATCGCGGCAAGCTTGATCACTGTGATTGGCTCGCTCATTATGATGTTCAGGATGTCAGTATCGCTCTCGTTTACTTTCTTGATCCTTGTCCCCATCACGGTATTATTCACCATTTACAGGATCAAAAAGACGCGACCGCTCTTTCGCAAGCGCTCCAAAAAACTCGGCGAAATGAACGGGTATGTGGAGGAAATTCTATTCGGTCAAAAGACGATCGCGGCATATCGCAAAGAGTCATTTTTTACGGAGGAGTTCCATTCGATCAATGAAGAAGCGTCCGATGCCCACTATCGTGCAGACTATCAGGCGGCTTTGAACGGACCGTCCGTCACGTTAATCAGCAACTTGTCGTTGGCGCTCGTCGGGATGATTGGCGTGTCGCTCTTCCTCAAAGGCAGCTTTACGATCGGTGTTTTGACGTCTTTCATTTTATATTCGCGTCGTTTTTCCGGACCGATCAATGAAATTGCCGCCATCATCGCCGAATTGCAATCAGGTTTGTCGGCCGCCGAGCGCGTATTCACACTTTTAGAGCAACCGCCCGAGCCGCCGGATGCCGAGCATGCTCTTCCCCTTGAAGATGTACGCGGCGTCGTCGAATTTGATCGCGTTTCTTTTGCGTATACGCCGGATCAACCTGTGATCAGAGATTTCAGCGTCAAGACGAATCCGGGAGAGCTGTTTGCGATTGTCGGTTCGACAGGTGCAGGAAAGACGACGCTGATTAATTTGCTCATGCGCTTTTACGATCCGCAGGAAGGGGAGATTCGGATTGACGGCAAGAGACTTCTCGATATCACGCGGGACAGCCTTCGCCGCTCTTTCGCCATGGTTCTTCAGGATACATGGCTGTTCCAAGGGACGATTCGCGACAATATCGCCTACGGAAAACCGGATGCGACATTGGAGGAGATTGAGCAAGCCGCGAAAGCCGCTCACATCGCCCCATATATTGAATCACTCCCGAATGGATACGACAGCATCATCAGCGACAGCGCCTCCAACCTTTCTCAAGGTCAAAAGCAGTTGATGACGATTGCCCGAGCGATGTTGCTCGATACACCGATGCTTATCCTCGATGAGGCGACCTCAAATGTAGACAGTCAGACGGAAATCATGATACAGGACGCCATGAATAAGCTCGTTCAAGGTCGCACATCGTTTGTGATTGCGCACAGGCTGTCGACTGTGCGAAATGCCGACCAGATCCTGTTGCTTAGCAACGGACAAATCGTTGAACAAGGGACGCATGAAGAACTTCTCGAGAAGGGGGAAGCTTATGCAGATCTCTATCAGGCACAGTTCAGCTGATGCGGTAACCCTGTAAAATCACGTTTCGTTACCAATGTCATCGGCTACACAGTTTTGGCTAATACAGTGATCTTGTAAAATTGTACCTCGTTACTAACGTCATCAGCTACGCAGTTCAGCTGATATGGTAACCCTATAAACTCACGTTTCGATCTGTATTCCAATGCTCTGAGTCACATGATCGGTGGGTTCAGCGAGTGTAAAATCGCGTTTCGTTCCTTTTGGCATTGCTTGTGGCATACTAACCGGGAGTGCTAGTCTTGTAAAACCAGGTTTCGCCCTTTTGGCATTGCTAGTGGCATATTTACCGGGAGTGTTAATCTCGTAAAATCACGTTTCGTTCATTTTTGTGTGACTCTCCTGTGATCAACCCGCGAAATTATGACACTGCGTCAATGTTCTTTAAGTCTGAGTCAGATATTCGACAAGACCCCCGATAAGTCCGATGCCCGCTCCAAGGAAGACGAGCGGAAAGATATTGGCGCGCTTTATGCGGAGAATAAGGACGACGGCAAGGGCGATGAGCACGACGGGGTCTATGATAATGGGCGATGTGGAAAGGAAGACAGACGCAATGAAAATAGAAACAGTCGATGCGGCGATTAAACCCGCGACGCCCGGACGAAGCGACATGAAGGCGTGATCAATCGTAGCTGATCTCTTTTCCCGAAAAAAGAAGATTCCGAAGAGGAACAGCAGGATCGCTTGCGGGAGCACGGTCGCCACGGACGCGATAATGGCTCCGGGAATGCCCGCGACACGCATTCCCACGAATGTGGCTGCATTCAGTGCGATCGGTCCCGGTGTTACCTGAGAAATGGAAACGACATCAGTCATCTCCGTCATCGTGAGCCAGCCGTATCGATGGACGATGACGCGTTCAATGAGAGGAAGTACCGCATAACCGCCTCCGAATGCGAAAGCTCCTACCTCCAAAAATGCGATGAAGAGACGCAGCATTGTCATGGTTTCTTCTCCTCCGGCACGTAACGAAATGCGACAATGCCGATGAGAGCCAACGCCAAAATGATCAGCCCTGTGTTGATCGATGTAAACATGCTCGTTAGGAAGGCGGCGATCAGAATTAAGGCGGAAATTACTTTGTGTTCTTTAAGTGATGCCTTTGCGAGATCGTAAACCGCGACGATCATAATGGCGGAGATCGCACCGCTCATCCCGCGCAAAGCTGCTCGCACCCAGAAGTTTGCGGCGAACCACGTATAGAAGTAGTAGAGAATGGAGATGATAATCAGGGGCGGCAGTATCGCCGCGATGATGCCGACGATGGCGCCTCGGCGCCCTTTCAGTTTGTAACCCGTGAGCAATGCCGTGCTGACGGCGATCGGTCCCGGCGCTGTCTGTGAAAGCGCGATAAGTTCAAGCATTTCATCGTCGCGAATCAAATTTTCTTTGTGCACAAATTCTTCCCTTATCAACGGCACGATTGTGTATCCTCCGCCGAAGGTCATCATGCTGATCGTAAAGATCTTAAGAAAAAACTTCCACAAGCTCATGCAAACATTTTATCACTCGGATGCGCAGTATTCCTGATATACTATTATTCGGGAGCATTCCACATCATTTGTGGATGAGACCGTTTTATTTGTTGAATCGATATGCGTCTTACCGTGAAAATTTGCTTCCGGCAAGGTCCAGCGGTAATTGCCGACCGTACCTATTGCGTAAGGGTCGACCAAGAAAGGATGACTAAATGTCTGAGAAGAATTATCTATTCCATGGAGATTTTATTACCGCGCGCCCGGAACCGGGCGAGCTTTCTGTCTATGAGGATGCGTACGCACTTGTCTGTGATGGCGTGCTAGAGGAAATAACACCGACAAAACCGCAGATCGGCGACGATGTCGTTGAGATTGACTGCAAAGGCAAGCTCATCATTCCTGCTTTTTCCGACGTTCATCTTCACGCTGTACAGTACGTGACGACGGGACTCGGATATGACAAAGAGCTTCTTCCATGGCTTACCGATTATACTTTCCCGGAAGAGGCGCGATTTGCCGATCATGCGTACGCTACACGCGTCTTTACCGATCTTGTTTACGATCTTTGGTCTGGCGGTACGCTTCACAGCTCGATCTTTTCAAGCATGCATACCGATGCGACCGTTCTCTTGGCAAAAATGCTGGCTGACGCTGGGTTATCGGCTTTTGTAGGCAAGGTGAACATGGACAGGAATGGCGGCGTCGATCTTGAGGAGACGACGGAAGAGTCGATGAGTGAGACGATACGCTACCTCGACTTAATGGCGCCGTTTGAAGACCGCGGGGTGAGACCGATCTTGACACCGCGCTTCGCGCCGTCGTGTACGCCGAAACTGATGCGTTGGCTTGGCGAGTTAGCGGCTGAGAGAGGTCTATTCGTTCAATCACATGCCAATGAGAACTTGGGCGAAATCGATTGGGTTAAAAGTCTTTTCCCCGATTCGAGGGACTACATGTCCGTCTATCAAGATTTCAATTTGTTGCCGAAGGGAAGAACGGTGATGGCGCATTGCATCTACAACACAGATGAGGAGCTTGAGATGATGCGCGAGCGCGATGTCCTTGTCGCGCACTGCCCCTCTTCCAATGCCAACATCGCTTCGGGGATTATGCCTGCGGCTCAAATGATCGACAAGGGAATCAGGGTAGGACTTGGTTCCGATATCGGAGGCGGCAATAGACTCTTTATGGGACACCATGTGTCGGCTGCCATGAAACATTCACGTTTGCGTTGGGCGCTCACTGATCGGTCATCACGGGTGATCAGCTTTGCCGAGGCATTTTGGATGGGCACATTCGGGGGCGGTTCGTTCTTCGGCAAGACCGGCGCATTTATGCCCGGCTACTCCTTTGATGCGCTTGTGATTGACGATAGCCGGCTGTCGCATTATCGTCCGCTCGACGTGTTGGAAAGACTGCAACGCTTCATCTTCGTGGGCGATGACCGCCTCATCGTATCGCGGTATCGTGGAGGAGAGCTGCTTCCAGAACCAAACAGCATGGTAAAATAGCTGTATTAAACTGAACATTTCAATCGAAAGGATTTTTTCACATGAAAATTCTTGTTGTTGCTGACGAACAAGAGATGAGTCTTGAAGCGGCTCGGATCATCGGTGCGCTCGTCAGGACGAAGCCGGATGCCGTTTTAGGGCTTCCTACAGGCTCGACGCCGCTCGGTACGTACGGAGAACTCGCACGCATGCACCATGAGGAAAATCTGGATTTTTCTCGAGTGCGCACAATTAATCTTGATGAGTACATCGGGCTTTCAGATGACCACCCTCAAAGCTATCGCGCGTTTATGCGCAAACATCTATTTGATCATATCAATATCGATGAAAACAACACGCATATTCCCAACGGTATGGCGGAGGATGTTGAAGAGGAGTGCCGTCGGTACGATGCGATTTTCTATCGGTACGGTCGTACAGATTTGCAGCTGATCGGCATCGGGGTGAATGCACATATCGCCTTTAACGAGCCGGCGGATTGTTTTACTCCTGATACGCACATCGCTGAATTGACAGAGAGTACGATTGACGCGAATCAACGAAATTTTGATCATCGCGATGAGGTGCCTCGAACAGCGATATCGGTCGGTATGCGCGGCATCATGAGCACGAGACATCTCGTTTTGATTGCTTGCGGTGAGGGTAAAGCCGAGGCGGTCGCAAAGAGCTGCTTCGGACCGGTGACACCTCGGGTCCCTGGCTCGCTGATTCAGCTTCACCCCTATGTGACTGTCATCGCCGACGAGGCTGCGATGTCTCTATGTCCGGTATTTTTTTCAGCATAAGGAGTAGAATCTAAAATTGTAAGGTCGGGAGCGGAAGGAGGAGTATGATGAGCGCGCGTATTCTTGTCGTTGATGATGAACCGAATATTGTGAATATTCTCCGTTCGAATCTTGAACGGGAAGGGTATAAGGTGATCTCCGCCTATGATGGCGAAGAAGCCATTCGACTTGCCATGACTAAAGATCCCGATCTCATCCTCTTGGATTGCATGCTTCCCGGGATTGACGGGTTTGATGTCTGTAAGCGCATCCGCCGCGATTCGACCGTTCCGATCATCATGATCACGGCGAAAAGCGAAGAGATTGATAAAGTGCTCGGCTTGGAGCTCGGAGCAGATGACTACATCACGAAACCCTTCAGTGTCCGTGAGGTGCTCGCAAGAGTAAAAGCGCAATTGCGCCGCGTCAGCATTCAGGACGAGAGAGCCCTTCAATCGCCGATGATCGAAATCGGCGGCATTGTGATCGATCAGGATGCCTATCACGTCACACTTGACGGAGAGACGGTCGATTTGACGCTTCGCGAGTATGAGCTTGTCCGTTTTCTTGCCTCGCATGCCGGTCAAGTGTTCACACGCGAGGAACTCCTTGAGAACGTTTGGGATTATAACGAGTACTATGGAGACGTGCGAACAGTCGATGTAACGGTTCGGCGAGCGCGTGAGAAAATCGAGCCCGACCCCGGCGAATTCCGCTATATTTTGACAAAGCGTGGCGTCGGATACTATTTCCGTCGTGATTTCGAGAATGGCGTGAACAGCATTGAATGATTCGGCGATTGTACTTATATCCGTTTTATCAACGGCTCTGATCGTGATTCCCGTCATGCTCTGGCTGAACAAAAGGGATCGCCGACGTGCCGATCAGAACGTGATGCGCACGATGCGGCGAATTGCCAATGAGCGAACGGAGTCGCAGGCAATCTTGTCCTCTCTCAATGTCGGTATTGTCGCTTATGGAAGCGACAACCGCCTCATCGCGTCGAATCCCGTTGCGGAGATTTATTTCGGCGTGATCCCGGATTCGCTTGATAGTTTTCTTGATCGATTCGGCGCGGACAACGGTATGCGAGCCGCTTACTACTTGGAGAGCGATGACGTCTCCGGTGAACTCGATATCGACGGCTATACGCTGAGACTCGTCTGTCAGCAACACCCTCTTCGTATTGACGGCGAACGTTTTGGGGGGCACATTATTACGGCACAGGATGTCACACAATTTCGCCGACAAGAGGAACAACGGAAGGTATTTGTCGCCAATGTCTCGCATGAATTGAAAACTCCTCTGACAACGATCAAGTCATATTCAGAAACGTTGCTCGATTGGGGAATCGACGAGAAAAGCAGGGATGATATCAAGTCCGACGTCACGCGTATTTACGATGACTCAATCCGCATGGAACGCCTGATCGCTGATCTTTTACTTCTTTCGACGATTGACAGCAGTCGTCTTCACGTCCAGATGGTGCTCTTCAATCTCTCCGAATGCGCTCGACAGATTTGCGAACGATTTAAGGATCAAGCTTCCGCCAAGTCCATTGCGCTCGATTTCTCCGTCTTATCGCTCCAGTCGACCGTTCTCGCCGATCGATCTTCCGTAGAGAGAATCTTGACGAATCTGATTGTCAATGCGATTCACTATACGGAAGCAGGTGGCAGTATTCGCGTCTATGCCGGCAATATTGTGGACGATTTCTACATTAAGGTTGTCGATGACGGCGTCGGTATTGATCAAACCGATTTAGACAATATTTTCAGGCGTTTTTACAGGGTAGACAAAACAGGATCGCGTGCTTTCGGCGGAACGGGGCTCGGACTTCCCATCGCTCAAGAGTTAGCGCGGATGCAGCGCGGACGTATTGAAGCGGAGAGCGAGCCAGGCATCGGTAGCCAATTCACCTTGTTTTTACCGAGTGCACGGCGGATCCTCAGAGAATCTCTATTTGAAGTGTCCAAAAGAGAAAAACCCCGCGATGCTGTCGCGACAGCCGCACATGACACAGTAAGGCGGTGGCTCGACGAGCTTTCGGGAGAAGAAAATGTTAAGTATGATACGGGTTCATTCGATTTACGTGGACTCCTTGATATAATAGATAGAAAAGTCAACGATTGTCCTTAACCACGAAGACAATTGATAAGAAGAAAAAATAACGCCTCACGTAAATATCGGTAGAGGCGATTTGAAAAGAGGTTCATTTGCGTAGTTACTTAATCGAGGGTGGGCATCCTCTTACCGGACATGTGAAGATAGGCGGGTCAAAAAATGCATCGCTCGCCGTTTTGTCCGCGGCGATGGTGATCGACGGACCGTGTGTCATAGACAATCTCCCTGCCATCAGCGATATCGATGTACTTCTACAGATTTTTAGCGATATCGGGGCGACGGTTGAGCAGCTCGCACCCGGGAAGGTGCGGCTCGATGCCCGTACGATCAATACGCATGAGGCGTTACACTCGCGCGTGACGGAGATACGCGGGTCGTATTATTTGCTCGGAGCTCTTCTCGGACGTTTCGGCAAAGTCTCTCTGCGTATGCCGGGAGGATGTGATTTCGGGGTGCGTCCTATAGACCTTCATCTTAAGGGTTTTCAGGCGCTCGGAGCCACAACGGATGTCGGTCGCGGGATTGTGACGTGTTCGGCGGAAGAGTTGGTCGGTGGAGGCGTATTCCTTGATACGGTCAGCGTGGGTGCGACGATCAATATTATGTTGGCCGCAGTCAAGGCAAAGGGGAAAACAGTAATTGACAATGCCGCACGCGAACCGCACATCGTCGATGTCGCGAACTTTCTGAACGTGATGGGTGCCGATATTCGCGGTGCCGGTACCGATGTTATTCGAATTAACGGTCGCCCGATGCTTCCCGGTGGCAGAGAGTACACGGTCATTCCCGATCAGATAGAGGCGGGGACCTACATGTTGCTGGCACCTTTAACACGCGGCGATATTACGGTCGACGGCGTGATCCCCAAGCATATGGAGCCCTTGACCGCCAAGCTGCAGGAAATGGACGTGACGGTTGAGGACGGGGAGGACTCGATTCGCGTTTATCTTTCCGAGGGCGATACGCTTCGCTCAACGAGCTTTAAGACGATGCCGTATCCCGGGTTCCCGACAGACCTTCAGCCTCAAGCGACTGTGCTTCTCTGTTTGGCGGAAGGTACCGGGCGTATGATTGAGAACGTATGGGAAAATCGATTCCAATACGTCGACGCGCTTCGCATGATGGGGGCGAACATCATCACTTCCGGGCGTCTCGCTGTCGTTCAGGGCGGCGCGAAACTTTCAGGTTCACGCGTCATGGCGCGCGACTTGCGCGCAGGAGCCGCGATGGTGATGGCGGGGCTTGCTGCCAGTGGAGCGACGGAAGTTCTCGACATCGACAGAATTGAACGCGGGTACGAGCATTTTGTCGAAAAATTGACGAAGCTCGGCGCCGTTATTTCACGTATTGAAAGAGAAAACGCATGAGCGTTTTTACGCTGTCGCTGCGCTCGGGATCGAGCGGTAATTCAACGTACATTCGTACGGATTCCGCTCGGATTGCGGTCGATTGCGGTATGACCGGCAAGCAATTTGCCCTCGCTCTTCGATCGATCGGCGAAGACGCCATCGCTGTAGATGCATTGTTGCTGACACACGAGCACATCGATCACTGTTCGGGTATTGGCGTCGTGATGAGACGGTATGGTATTCCTCTCTATACGACGAGGAGCACGTTCGAGGGTGCGCGAGATATTCTCGGCAACATCAATGAATCACTTGTCAATATTATTGAACCCGGCAAAGCGTTCTCTATCCGCGATACGGTCGTTTTGCCGTTTTCTGTTCCCCATGACGCGTCTGATCCTGTTGGATTTCGCATTTATACTGCCGAAGGCGATGTTGGCGTCGTAACGGACTTGGGACATTTTTCTCCTGAAGTGAAAAATTCGCTAGATGGTTGCCGCGTTGTCTACCTCGAAGCGAATTTCGATCCCGATTTATTGGAGTCCGGATTGTACCCGCAGTTTTTAAAAAGGCGGATAGCCGGAAGTCACGGGCATCTCTCCAACTTCGATGCCGGCGATGCCGCTGTGCAACTGTTGCATACGGGCACGGAGGCGTTTCTGCTCTGTCATCTGTCTCGCGATAATAATCGTCCCGGTCTTGCGTTGAAAACGGTGAGCGAGCGTCTGCTCCGCGAAGGGGCGAGGGCAGGACGTGATTACGTCATTAACGCATCACCACGCTATGAGTGTTCACGCGTTTACCATTATCGGCGTACGCTCCCCGGGCAGCCCAAATCGCTTCCCTCATTGCATGAGGAGTCACAAATTACGGAGAATTATACGCAGTGTACGATGGCAGTGCCTGAGATACGTGGAGGTGACGCCGGCATGGCAGCGAAGAATTATACGCAGTGTACGATGGCGGCGCAGCAAAACGATTCTGTGCTTCACCTTCAAGATGGGGAGAGTGTCTGATGGACAGTCTCTGGCTCATTGTCGGACTTGGCAACCCCGGGCGTCGCTATAACAAGACATGGCACAATCTCGGTCGAATGGGTGTTGACGTGCTTGCGAAACGGCATCAAATCGCCATGAGACGGCGACGTTTCGGCGGAGTAACAGGGGAGGGACGGATTGCTGGTCAAAGCGTCTTGCTGCTTCAACCGGACACCTATATGAACCGTTCCGGTGAAAGTCTCATGCGTGCTATGTCATTTTATAAAATTCCGAACGAACGCATCGTCATTCTCTATGATGATTACGACATACCGTTAAGTCGGATCAGAATACGTGAAACCGGGAGCGCCGGTACACATAACGGCATGAAATCAATTATCGGTCATCTGAAAGATCATCATTTTTGGCGTGTGCGCATCGGCATCGGTCCGAGACCTGCAGGCGATACGGTTGCCTTTGTCCTTGATAAAATAGGACGCAGTGCGGAGCGCATCGTGGCGGAGGTGTTGGAGGATGCCGCCGATGCGACGGAGTTGATTCTCCGTGGTGAACATCAGGTTGCCCAAGAACGCTTTAACAAGAAGGGTCCGCTAGATGACGGTGAAACTCGCGAGAAAACTGAGGATCGGAATATCCCGGAAGCGATGACCGGTGTCGTTCAATGCTCCGCCGACGCGAGCGGTCAAATCGCTGAGGGGGACGAAGGAGAATCGTGTTAAATCATCGCGAGGGAGAAGTGACGACCGTTTGGTCTGATGCGTCCGATGTTCTCTTGCGCTCTCCTGCCGGTCGTGACATTCTGCGCGCTATTGAGGACGGTTCACCGCTTAATATCAGCGGACTGGTCGATTCCGCCAAATCGTTCTTAATCGCCTCACTTGAAGAGAAGACGGGGCGCAAGGCGTGTGTCTTTGTCCCGGACGAGGCGCGAGCCTATTCGCTTCGAGAGGAATTGGCTGCATTAATTCCTGAAGAAAGCATCTTGACTTTTCATAGCCGCGAGCTGTCGCTTTATGACATTCGGGCGACGAATCGCGATCGTGAGATGATGCGTTCCGCAGTCCTGATGCGCCTTCTGAGACGAGACTTCCGCGTGCTGATTGTACCTGCCGATGCGGCACTTCAACGCGTCCGCTCTCCGGAGACATACCGCCGTTTCGTTTGTACTCTCGCTGTGGGGCAAGAGATGAATCCCGATACATTGGAAAGCCATCTGGCGACGGCAGGGTACGAGCGCGTACCGCAAGTGGAGCAACCGGGACAGTACGCCCGCCGCGGCGACATAGTCGACGTGTTTCCGCCCGACGCGACGCATAGACGATATGAAGCGATCCGTATTCTTTTTTTCGATATCGTGATCGACGAGCTGAAGGCTTTCGATCCCGATTCACAGCGCTCGACGCACACCATCCGCCGCGTAGACATTCCGCCTGCGCGTGAAATTGTCATGACAGACGAGGAGCGGGAAGCGACTGCGGATCGTTTAGAGATCGCGATGGCGGAGGAAATCGCTCGTCATCGTCGCAA
>JAAZMK010000088.1 GCA_012798865.1 Clostridiaceae bacterium
ATGCACGCTTGTGGTCACGATGGGCACACGGCCATTCTGCTAGGCGTGGCACATGCTTTGGCTAAATTCCCCGACAAATTTGTTGGAAAAATCATTTTGATTTTCCAGCATGCCGAGGAACAGCCACCCGGGGGCGCCATAGAAATATACAATGCTGGCGTCATGGAGGGCGTCGATGAGCTCTACGGTTTACATCTCAGCTCAGCCTTTGACAAGGGCGTCTTCGGAATTCGGGCAGGCGTCCTGACGGCCGCGACTGATGAGTTCAGAATCACGGTCAAAGGCTCCGGAGGTCACTCCGCTTTTCCGCAGTTGTGTATCGATCCCATCGTTATTGGCGGAGAAATTATCACAGCGATTCAGACGATTATTGCGAGAAAAATTGCTCCCTCCGAAGAGGCTGTTGTTTCCGTATGTAAGGTCAACGCAGGGACAGCATACAACGTTATCCCTAATACAATGCAGATTATCGGGTCGATCCGCACTTTCTCGGAAGATACGAGACAAACAATCAAGGCGGAGCTTGAAAAACTTTCTGCGGGGATTGCTCAAGCTCATGGCGGCGAAGCGGACTTCGAATATATTTACGGCTATGACAGTGTCATTAACGAACCTAAATTAGCCCTCGTGTCCGAAAAGGCAGTATCGGAGCTCTTTGGAGAAGAGGTCGTATTGCATATTGACAAAGTATATCCCGGTGAAGATTTCTCAGCCCTCCACAAAGACTGTCCCGCCATTTTTATCGAGGTCGGCACCGCAGATAAGACCAAAGGTACGCATTACCCCCACCACAATCCTCAGTACATGATGGATGAGGATATGCTTGTTCCCTGTGTCGCTTATTTTCTACAGATGATTTGGCTTCGGATGCGTCCAGACGGGAAATGATCCGAAAGCAAAAAGGAGCACTAATAACCATCTATGCGGAGACGATTGGCACAAGCTGAACGACATGACGCAATAACCGGGTAACGTGTGGTATCCGAAGATTAGCCCTTTACAACGTACAAAAGGAGTGACGGTTAGGTTAGTAGCTGATTTGAGTGGTGATATGAACTGGCTTTAGCAAGTTGTCAATGACCGGACACCTATCCAGCGTTTGATCCAACCATTTTTTGATTAGATCATCGCTTGCTTCAGTGTCAAGCGAAATTGAAAGTTCAATATTGCTAAAACCTGCCCGCTTACTGGTAACTTTGCCGAAAAATTTATCTGAGTCAATGGTACCTTCGACCGCTATCCGAATGTTGTGGATGACAATACCCATTTCTCCGGCGATCCAATGACCTGCTGCAACGATACAGGATGCGATTGCAGCAAGCAACGTTTCTACCGGTGAAGGTCCCTGTGATTGCCCTCCAAACGATTCGGGTTCATCGATGATCCATTCAAACTTTCCGGACCTGATAAATGTTTTAGGTAAAGTAGCACTGTTTGCTTCAACACGTATTCTAGCGTCAGCCATAAGTTCCCCTTTCGTCGTCGTTTCTTTGACCGTTAACTCTTACACTCACTCTCTGCTAGAGATGTCATATACATTATTTTGACATAAAACGAACAGAAGTACACATTATTGCATAAGGAGATTAATAATGGACCTTTTAATAAAAAACGTGAACATCGTTGACGGTTCCGGCAGGGCAGCTTACGAGGGCTCTGTTGGAGTAAAAAATTCTAAGATCTGCCTAGTAAAGATGGGCGACTGCGATTTGCCAGCGGAAAAAGTGATTGATGGAGAGGGCTTGCATTTGTCACCCGGATTTATTGATTGTCACTCACACGGTGATCAGGCAATTGGTCAAGAGCCCGCCATGTTAAGTAAGGTATCGCAGGGAATAACAACTGAAATTACCGGTCAATGCGGAGGGTCAATCTTTCCTATTCATCCGGACCACTTGGACGATCTGCAACGTCTCGTTGCAATCGGAACTTACACATTTCCCGATGACATGGCTAATTGGACATCATTCGAGAAATTCGCTTGTTTCGCAGAAAACGCTCCCAAGGCAATCAATATGAAAACATTTACCGGTCACAGCACTCTGCGAATCGCTGCCATGGGGTATAAGAAAGGCAAGCCTTCCTCAAGTGAAATGAATAACATGAAGGCGATGTTGCGTGAATGTATGCAGAGCGGCTCGATCGGTTTAAGCTCAGGATTGATCTACCCGCCGGGCTGTTACTCCGATACCGATGAAATGGTCGAACTGGCTGAGATTGTAGCTGAGTATGGGGGGATGTATGCTTCTCACATGAGGAATGAATCCGATAACATACTTGCCGCAGTCCGTGAAGCTTTAGAAATTGGATACCGTGCCAGTATACCGGTTTGCATTTCACATCATAAAATTATGGGTAGGCAGAATTGGGGCAAGGCAAAGGACACTTTAGCGCTAATCCACGAAGCCATCGACAAAGGCGTTAAGGTGACCATCGATCATTATCCCTATACGGCCAACTATAGCCATATGAATGCCAGTATTCCTCCAAAGTATTTTGAAAACGGCGGCATTGCCGGCATGCTAAAAGCCTTGGAAGATCGCGACACGCGTCAACGTATAAGTGAAGAGATGCAGGAAATGGGTACTTACGACAATTTCTACATCAATGCGGGCGGATTTGAAGGTATGTATTTTTCCGGTTGTCCGAAAACCCCGGAGGCTGACGGCAAGTCAGTTGCTGAATATGCTCAGATCGTGGGGAAAAATGGTTTCGACACGCTCTTTGACGTGTTGTTGGAGAATGAAGGCAAGGTTAACGGAGTTTTTCACAGTATTTCTGAGGAGGATAATTGTCTGATCATCAAGGACGAAAACGCCACGATCGGTACCGATGGCAGTTGTCGCAGTCTTAACGAACAAACTCATCCTCGCACTTTTGGAGCTTTCCCTCGTGCCATCTGCCATTATGTACGTGACAAAAAACTGATGTCACTTGAAGCAATGGTCAGAAAACTTACCGGTTTCGCGGCGGAAAGAATGGGGCTTGAACGCAAAGGACTCATAAAGGAACTTTATGATGCTGATCTCGTTGTCTTTTCCTACGACAACTTGAAAGACTCTGCGAGCTTTACCCAATCCACGTTGCTTAGCGATGGAATAGAATATGTCATTGTGAACGGCAAGATTGCCTATACAGATAAGCAGATGACCCCAGTCCGTAATGGACGACTCTTGTACCACATTCGATAACAAAGAATAAAACGAAAACAAATAAAGCTCCTCGTCTAGGGGCTTTATTTGTTTTCGCATATCGTTCACGTACGATTGATCGCAGATGAGCCCCTCGGGGAGGGGCTTTACACTTATCGCATCTCGATGCCTAGGAAGTATTTGAGTCCCATGATAGTCTCGCAACCCATTATGCCGCTTATCGCATCTCAGCGCCGAGCGTGTGTTTCAGTTTTTTGATGAGTCGATTCCTCAGCCGTTCGATTTCGTCAGCGGTCAAGGTTCCCGTGTCGGATGCCAGTCGGAAGCGGAACATGAGAGATTTTTTTCCTTTCGGCACTTGTTCGCCGCGGTACTCTTCAACGAATTCGGCATCGTGAACGAGGTTCACGACGGCATCATAAATCTGTGCCCACGAGACGTCCTCGTCAATCACGATAGAAAGATCCTGTTCGACGAGCGGGAATTGCGGCAAGCGTTCATAGCGGTTATCGCGACTTTGGAGCGGGACGAGCTTTTCGACGTTGAGCTCGGCAATGGCGACGCATGGGACGCGCAACCCCGATTCTTCCGTCGCTTTCGGCGACAGCAACCCCAACGAACCGAGTTCGTTGCC
This sequence comes from Clostridiaceae bacterium, assembly GCA_012798865.1. Classification (GTDB taxonomy): domain Bacteria; phylum Bacillota; class Clostridia; order Saccharofermentanales; family DTU023; genus UBA4923. Next base: position 3,787 of record JAAZMK010000088.1, read on the forward strand.
CGTGTCGTCGACGATCTTGAGCCAAGCGTTATGATCTGCCCAAGGCATTTTGTCTCCCGATTGTTTGAAGTTCCATTCCTCGACGCGTCCGTAGAGCGGGAGCTGAGCGAGAATGCCCTTCAGCCTACGGAAGAGCGGAAAAGGTTTCGCTCCGGCGAGGGCGATCGCGAGGCGGCGCTCTTGAATGGGGAGCTTTTCCTTTTCAATGGAGGGGCTCAAGGCGCCTTTCGCGAAGACTTGCGCGAGCTCGAAGAGTCCAAACGTCTCGTAATAGCGCGAGTTCAGGACGGTCGCTTCCAACACGTTCGGAATAAGCGAGCCGCGCAGGTAGCGGCGGTCGGGTGATGGCGGCGCCGCCAAAGCGACAAGCGCGTCCGTATTGTCGCCGGCGATTTTGATAAAAGCGTCGGATACCCATGGGTATGTGTAGATTTCTTGGAGCCCGGCGCGGAATGCCAAGTATTCGCGGATGGCACGCTCACTTTCTTTGGCGAGCTGTCTGATCGGTTTGTCAAGTGTGATAACAGGCGGTTTGTACTCGAAGTTTTCGTAGCCGATCATGCGACAGACTTCTTCGAGAATGTCATCTTTGATGCTTACGTCGCCAGTGGCTCGCCAACTAGGAACAAGCACATTGAGCGTATCGTCGCCGTCATACGCGACATCGAAGCCGAGCGGCTCCAAAGCCTTGATGGCGTCGTCCGCTGTGATGGCGTGTCCGGATCGCACGTTGAGAAAGTGAAGCGAGACGGGAATCTCGATCACTTTCGTCTCGCACACGCGGTGCGCCCCGACGTTGACGATGCGAGCGTTCGGTTGCAATTCAGCCATCAGCTGGCGTGTCAGCCCCAACGCGAGATCGCAGCGCTGCGTATCGATCGCTTTTTCAAAGCGAATGGAAGCCTCCGTGCGAAGGTGATGGCGAGATGCAGTCCGGCGCAGACCGATCGCCTCGAAGTTCGCGACCTCAAGAACGATATCTTTTGTTTCTGGGAGAATGGAGTCACGCGCTCCGCCCATGATGCCCGCTAAGCCGATCGCTTTGTCTTCTCCGTCACAAATCAGAAGATCAGTTGTCGAGAGGGTCAGCTTATGACCGTCGAGCAGTTCAAGCTGTTCTCCTTCGCGCGCGGTGCGC
>JAAZMK010000012.1 GCA_012798865.1 Clostridiaceae bacterium
AGCCCCACTTGCAGAAGGGCTTTTTCGTGCCTGTTACCATCCTAGCTGACGTAACGCCAGATATGAAGGTATTCCAAGAGGAAATCTTCGGTCCCGTCCTCTGTGTTACACCATTTAAGGATGAAGCGGATGCTATCCGGTTGGCAAATATGACTGATTTCGGCCTTGCCGGCGGTGTACACACTAAGGATATTAAGAAGGCTCTTCGTGTCGCCAGAGCGATGTGCGGGGGGCAAATTTACGTCAATTCCTACTTTAGTACGGGCATGATCGAATCTCCAGGTACCGGCTGGAAGGAAAGTGGCATCGGGGTCGCCGGTTTCAAGAAGTATATGATTTCCAAGACGACCTTTGTCAATCTCGCTGAAGGAAATGCGCCCTAATGAAGAAAGAGACATCAAACAAAGCTTCTAGTGACAGCAGCATACAGGTGGGGAAAAAGATCAGGCGCCTTCGATTAGCGCGCGGTATCTCGCTTCAGAAGCTGGCTGAAGAGACACATATGAGTTATTCATATTTGTCCGGATTGGAGAACGGTCGGCATTCAATCACGCTGACGAATCTTCAGCGACTTGCAGCCTATTTCGGTGTGGATTTGGTTTTTTTCTTACAGAAGAGCAATAAACCGGTTTGTGTGTTTGATGTTAGCTCGGAAGAGGGCTTGTTGACTGATGAAGGTACGCGTTTTCACCTCGTAAGCAGTGATGATTTTCACTACTTGCAGGTGACCGTCGTCAGTATCCCTTATCCGGATGACAGCGAGAGACGTGTTCACAAGCACATGAGTGGCAATGAGTTGATTTATGTCATTTCAGGTGCAGTCGTAATTGTCGTGGAAGACAAAACGTATTCTGTCGGCGAAGGTCAGGGCATCATATTTGCTTCTGATGCCGAGCACGTGGTTTACGGCGACGGGCAGGCAGCGAAAGTGCTGCTGGTTACAGCACCGCCCTACAATAGGGGTGCAGATATATAACAAATGATTAGGAGACAAAAATATGGGTAAAGAAAATCAAGGACTATCGCCTCGCGTATGCATTTTGATGGCGATCGGGGGCATGGTCGGTAGCTCCATTTTCACGCTGTCCGGAGTAACATACGGCATGGCGGGTCCGGGAGCTATCCTAACCTGGCTTGCGGCGGCAGTCGTCCTGTTGCTGTATTCTCTGAATATCGCGGAATTGGCGACAATCTATCCGCAGTCGGGAGGCATTTACGTCTACCCGAGCAAGGTGGTGGGCAAGACAACTTTCCAAAGAGACCTTGCGGGTTGGTTGGCTTCTTGGAGCTGGCTTAACGTAACAGTATTCGGCACGGCTTTTTCAGCTATTTGCCTGGCTACTTATTTGCAAGAGTTTCTTGCTTTCATTAAAGACAGCACCGCGATGCAGTATATTATTCCGCTCGTGTGGCTCTTGTTTGTCTGGTTTATCAATGCCTTGAACATCAACAAGTTCGGCAAGATTCATAACACTCTGACCTACACGTTGATGTTTGTTATCAGCATCTACATTGTGCTCGGTTTAATCAATGGCAGCGTAACGAATCTTAAACCCTTCATTTCCGGCACGATGGGTGGACGTGGTGTTCTTGCAGGCATTCCGATAGCGATGCTCGCTTACGGCTCGGTCATGTCGGTGGGTACATACGCAGGTGAAATTCGTGATCCTAGGAGGAACGTCCCGAAAATCATCGGCACCGCCCTTACCATCGTTGCCTCGGTATACGCTTTAATTCTGCTTTCTACCTTCTTGATGGCGCCCGTGGGAGATTTCTTAGAGAATCCCGGCAGGCAGTACTACCCGCTGGCTTATGCCCTTGGTTCGAGCATCGGAGGCAAGTCATATGCATGGATCACCAATATTGTTCCGATTGCGGCTCTTTTGGCCTTGACGACGAACATGAGTATCATGGTGCTCGGCGCATCCAGAATTGTGCAGACGACAGCAATCTCTGGCTATCTGCCGCGTAAGCTGGGTGAGGTACACCCGAAGACCCAAACGCCCGTCTGGGCATTGACAGCGGTGACTGTGGTCGCAGCGCTTTTGACCTTAAAGCCCGACCTTATTTGGCTGATTATCAATACGGGGTCTATTTGTTCAGCGATCACTGTCGCTATTATCGCCATTACGCTGATTACCTTAAGGTATAAACAGAAAAAGGGCGAAATTAAAGAACGCGGTGTATTTCAGGTGCCTTTCGGCATTCTGTTCCCTGTCATTACCTTGGTGGTTGTTGCAACGACCGTTACCTACCTCTTCATGGGTGACGGCGGTATGATGTCACTTTATCTGACACTAGGTTGGTATGCGCTCGGTATGGCAATCTTCCTTATCCGCTTCTATATCAACAAAAAGAAGGGTTTAGTGGCGACAGAAGAGGTAGATAAAGGAGAATAATTTTGCTAAAAGCAGTCTATTACACGAATCAATTCTTTGCCGGTCTTGGCGGTGAAGAACTTGCTGACATCGGTTTAGGCATGTTTGATGAACCTAAAGGACCAGCCGTCGGTTTGACTCGTCAATGGAAAGGCGAGATGGAGGTCGTTAGGACGATTTATGCCGGAGACAACTTCATCAACATTGATGAGAATTTCGAAGCGATCGGTGAAGAACTGTTGGAAATGGTCAAGTCAGCTCAGCCCGATGTCGTGTTGGCAGGTCCGGCATTTAATGCCGGGCGCTACGGCGTCGCTTGTGCCAAGGTCATGGCTTTCATTGGCGAGGAACTGGGGATTCCTGTCGTTACCTCAATGTGGTGGGAGAATCCCGCTGTTGAGATGTACAGGCGGCGCGTACCCATCATGAGTTCGACGGAAACGGCGGCGGGCATGCGCAAATCACTCCCTGACTTAGGTAAGGTAGCCTTATCGCTGGCGAAAGGAGAGCCGTTAGGACCCGCTCGTAAGGTCGGTTACTTCCCCACTGATAAACGTAAAAATGAATATGTGGAGAAGACCGGTGCTGAGAGGGTTGTCAAGATGCTGCTTCAGAAGTTGAACGATGAGCCTTTCATTACCGAGGTTCCTCTGAGAACACTGGATCGTGTCATCCCGGCACCTCCGGTCGTTGATTTGTCTGTGGCAAAAATTGCACTGATCACTGTCGGCGGCTTGGTGCCCAAGGGCAACCCGGACAATCTGAAGCAGGCCTTTTCGGTGGCACATGGCAAGTACGAGTTGACGGACAGCAATCCGTTGACTTCTGATAACTTCGAATCAATCCATGGAGGTTACGACACAACGTATGCCAGTGCAGATCCTCATCGTCTCGTTCCTCATGACGCGCTCCGCGCCTTACAGCAGGAGGGGATCGTTGGCAGTATCTATCCTTACTTCTTAACAACGTGCGGTATTGGCACGAACGTTGAGAGCAGTGTCAACATCGGTGAGGCGATGCTCCGCGATCTTAGGGAAGGAGAAGTCACGGCTGCAATCCTTACCTCTACTTGAGGAACTTGTACGCGTTGCGGTGCAACGATAGCAAATGTCTTTGACAAAGCAGGTATACCTTGTGCCCTAATTACAGCTTTCTCGTCCATTGCCTATAACGTGGGTGCGACGAGAATTGTTAACGGAGGTCACTTCACTTCTCCCAGCGGAAACCCGAATCTGCCGTTAGATCGGGAAGTCGCTTTTAGAAGGAGTATTGTTGAGGCGGCTCTGCGCGCCTTGACCGATCCTATTGAAGAGCAGCGCATCTACGAGATTAGTGAGGAATACCATGAATAAAGTTTTAAAGAGATACGTTTACAAAGTTGACTCGGTAGAGTTTGGAGAGAAGAGCAAGCTGGAGAACGGTCACCTTACGATCTCTAAGCGAGAGTTGCAGGAAGCCGTGCAACCTCTGTTTGAGCATGTTAAATCGGTGGACTTTGAGCTTGTGAAACCGGGCAGTGACACGCGGATCATTCATCTCTTGGACACGATTCTGCCCATGATTAAGCGCACAGATGAGAGCGGGAGAGTCTATTCCGGCTTCTTCAGTGATCCTTATATGGTGGGAACGGGCTCGACAAACGTGATGTCCGGTCTGGCTGTCATGGAAAGTTGTGCTCTGCCGTGGGATGAAGATAGCGCCAGCAGCGGTCTGCTCTATCCTCGTGATGCTATTCTCGACATGCAGGGACCCATCGCAGGCATGACGCCTTTTTCCGAGACTAATAATCTCGTCATTCTGTATGAATTGGAAGAAGGACGATCCAGTGCCGAGTACGATGATGAGATTAGGTATATCGGACTCAGGGTAGCCATGACCTTGGCGGAGTTAACGCTCGATTTACCGGCTGATTACATCGAAACTTATACGATTGATGAGGTCGATCCGGAGCTTCCCAACGTTGTGCTCGTTTGGCAATGCCAGAATCAAGGACCGTATGCCAATACCTTGCTCTACGGCGTTCCAATCGACGACATCGTGCCGACGCTGCTGCACCCCAATGAAATGTTGGACGGCGCGGTAGTCAGCGGCAACTATGTATGGCCCGCCTTTAAGGTGCCTACCTACAATCATGTGAATCACCCCATCTTGTTGGAGCTTTATCGTTTGCATGGTTTGGAACTCAATTTCAGAGGCGTCATTTTCTGTCGCAGTCACAATCCGACAAACTGGCATAAGCTGCGCAATGCAAATATGTGCGTTAAGATTGCTGAATACTTAGATGCCGACGGGCTGATCATGGCTTGGGAAGGCGGCGGAAACGCGGCGGTCGATGGCATGCTGACGATTCAGACTGCGGAGAAACACGGCATCAAATGCTCAACCATTACGTTTGAGTTTGGCGGTCAAGACGGAAGCGAAGGTGTTCTGCTTGTCGACGACGTGCCGGAGGCGGATGCCGTGATCAGCGGCGGTTCCATTGAAAAGGCAGTTACACTGCCACAGGTTAGTCGCGTGGTCGGCGGCGATGTGATGCGGCTCAATAAGGAGACGGGCGGGTTCTTTCCGCCTGCCGATGAACCGATCACATTTGAGCAGACGATACACTTCTATATGAGCGGTAACCAATGCGGTGCCAGCAAGTTATCTGCCGTAGAATACTGAGTTTACACAACAATTGATCGAAGGCGCCCCGTTTGCCGAACGGGGCGCCTAGAAGAACGTTAGTTTTAACGACAATTACTGTTTATGGAGGACATGCCATGAAAAAAAGTTTTAGCCACATTCATATGCCAACCTTTATTTGCGGTCGCGGTTCGATCTCCTTTGTCAGAACTCTTAATAAGGAGCGCGTTGCTGTCGTCGGCTATTCTGATGTCGTAAAGGAAATCGCGACAGATTTGTTTGAAGGGACTCAGACGGAAGTCCGCTATATCGCTACGATTGATCGCGAGCCTTTCATCAGCGATCTTTTTGACAATTTGGACGCGGTGCATGAATTTCAGCCTGACTTGATTTTAGCTATTGGCGGCGGAAGTGTTATGGACGTTGCCAAAGGTCTCTGCCTTTTCTATGAATATCCGGATATGTCTTTTGAAGACAGTCTCAAGCCTTTTCAGCTTCCTGAACTTGGCAAGAAGGCGGTCAGCGTCTTTGTGCCGACGACCAGCGGAACAGGTTCAGAGACTTCGTCAGCCGCGGTATTTATCGACCCGGAAACACGCGTGAAAAGCCTCTTGCTCTCCAATACGTTGATTCCGCGCTATGCCGTTATAGACCCCGATTTTACGGATAGTCTGCCGACACATGTTCTAGTGCAATCAGCTTTGGATGCCTTGGGTCATGCCATTGAATCGACGACGGCGATGAATGCGAATATGTATTCGCGCGCCGTGGCGACACAGGCGGCACTCGATATCTTGGAATCCCTGCCCGTTGCCGTGGGCGCAAATGTTTCCGATAGTTTGCGCAAGCAAGCCAGAGACAAGGTGCATATGTCCGCTTCCTTGGCGGGTGTTGCCATTACGAATTCTTTTACCGGCATTGTGCACTCGTATGACCATCCCGGTCCGGAATTCGATCTGCCCCACGGAATTGTGTGCGGCATCATGTTGCCTTATTCCATGAAGCTCGTCGGTCCTAACGAAAATTACAGCTGTATAGCGAGGCGCCTCGGATACAGCGGCACTGACGAAGAGTTATTGGAACAGCTGGTGCGCCACATCCAGGAATTTAACTCTAAACTTGGTCTGTACAACACCTTCAAGGAAGCTGGTGTCGATGAAGCGGCATACTTGGCGAATATCCCGCGTTGGTCGGAGATTTCATTGCAAGGCATGGCAACGAAATTATCGCCTGCCAACATGGATCTTGCCAAGAGTGAGCTGTTTTTTGAACTCTGCTACTACGGTTGGGATGGCAAGTGAGAGAACACTTTATTAGAAGAGAGATGCCAAAGTAAACCGGTTTTTCCGTACCTCTCATCGTCCAGTTTACTTTGGCATTCAGCTCTAGTCGCGGAGTAAGGGGAAATCTTCTTCGGTACTTGTCGAGGGTTAATCTTTCTGTTACAATGCTTGAGGTTTGAAAACGGGTGGTCCGCTGCAATTGCGTGCAAGAACATCCAACGAATAGATAAAGGAGGTACGCAATATGGACTATATTAAAGCGGTTGAGCAACCATATCTGCGCGATCAGTACGAAAACGTCGAGATCGGCGACCGCGTCAATGTTCATCTCAGGATCACCGAGGGTTCGCGTGAGCGGATTCAGGTTTTTGAGGGAACGGTGATCGGACGTAAGGGAGCAGGTCTGAACGAGACGGTAACCGTACGCCGCGTCGCGTATGGCGTTGGCGTCGAGCGTGTTTTCCCGCTTCACTCGCCTAAGGTTGTGAAGATTGACGTTCTGCGTAAAGGACGTGTACGTCGGGCGAAGCTGTTCTATCTGCGCGATCGCGTTGGTAAGGCTGCTCGTGTTCGTGAGAAGCTGCCCACAAGTAATAAGTGAAAATGATCAAAGTGCGCAGAGAGGAACCGACTGTGCCGACGATAAATACTTAGAGAACAGGACGACCGAACAACGGTCGTTCTTTCTTTTGTCGTCAAATCAAGCGTCATTCTGCGATTTATTCTATACTGATTAGGCATTAGGTAATAGATTAAGGGGAGCGGTTTCAATGACTAAAGGACGTGATCGCAAACAGATTCACTGGTTTCCCGGTCATATGGCGAGCGCAACGCGCGAGCTTAAGAATGTTTGGAAACACATCGACGCCGTGCTGGAAGTCGCCGACGCGCGTATACCCGTCGCAAGTCGAAATCCTATTTATATGACTTTGACACCGCAAAAGCCGTACTTGCTCCTTTTATCGCACGCCGATCTTGCCGACCGCGAAGCGAATGATCGTTGGATGGAATACTTTTTAGAGGAGAAGGTGCCGGTCATCGCATGTGATCTCAGGGCGGATGCCGATATACGGCTGATCAGGAGACGTCTTCTCAACATACATCGACCTCTGTTGGAAAAGGCTAAACAGCAGGGAAGAATTGCGCGCGCGTTGCGTGTGCTCGTCGTCGGAATTCCCAACACAGGGAAATCGACCGTCATTAATAAGCTGGTCGGGAAGAAGTCTGCGATCGTCGAATCGAGACCGGGCGTCACGCGTTCTCTAAACTGGCTTCGCTCCGGCACGGAGCTCCATCTACTCGATACGCCGGGCATTCTGCCGCCTAAACTTGCCGATCAGGATGAGGCGCTCGGACTGGCGGCAACGGGCGCTATCCGCGATACGATTCTTCCGCTAGAGGAAGTCGCGCGTAAGCTATTGGTGCGTCTTCGCAGGGATTATAGTGATGAGACAGTCGCGCGTTACGGCGAAGCCGATGGCGATGAGGCATCGGATTTTGATTCGTGCGCTGTGCGCATGGGTTGCATTCTTGGCGAAGGGGTGCCCGACACAGCAAGGTTTTCATCGATGCTTCTCGACGATTTTCGCGCCGGGCGTATCGGGCGTATCACGCTTGAATGGCCACCTTCTTCTGATTCTATGGAATGTCCCGATGATGCCGAGGGCACATCTGATTAAATGGTGACGCGATGAGTCTTGACGCCAAACTGCAGCGCCCTATCCGTATATCGCAACGCGATATCGACCGCTTTGAGGAGATGGCGAAGTATGAGTCGAAGCTTCGCGAGGACGGTTACAGCATGATCGCGGGTGTCGATGAGGCGGGTCGCGGTCCCTTGGCAGGTCCTGTTGTCGCTGCAGCTTGTATCCTGCCTGAGGGCGAGATCTTTTACGGTCTTAATGATTCGAAAAAATTGACCGAGAGGCGTCGCGAAGCTCTTTACAGAGAGATACGTCGTCGCGCAGTCGCTTGGGCGGTCGCGATGGTTTCGAATCACGAGATCGATCGCATCAACATTCTGGAAGCGACAAAGGAAGCGATGAGACAGGCGTTGAGGAGCTTGCCCACAGGACCCGATATCGCGGTCATAGACGCCGTCGCGCTCAAAGGGTTAGATTATCCCGTCCTGGTTGAGAAACGCGGCGATGCGCGTATTAACGCTGTTGCGGCGGCTTCCGTTCTTGCGAAGGTCACGCGCGATCACATGATGATGAGTTGGAATGCTGTCTATCCTGTCTATGGGTTTTCCTCTCATAAAGGATACGGTACGAGAGAACATATGGACGCGATCCGAGTTCATGGACCTTCTCCCATCCATCGTATAAGTTTTCTCGGAAATATCTTGAATGATCCTCGTAAGGCATATTTTGATCGAGGTGTCCATATCGAACACAGTGTTGCTGACGACCTTATTGCGAGAGGACATACGATTCTCGAACATCGCTATGCCGTTCAACAAATAGGCGAGATCGACTTCATCACGAGTCGCAAAGATACGATCTATGTGATCGAGTGCAAGGGAAGGGGACCTACTTCCTTATCCTTCGGGGGAGTAGATGAAACCTTAATGACCGGACAGACGGAGCGTATCCGGTCAGTCGCCTTGCAATGGCTAGAGGAACATGATCAGATGGAAGCTCAAGTAGAGATGTTGTTCGCGGCTGTCGATACGGGGCGTTCGGGTGAAATCATCAATATTCGCTACATGCCATTTTCATGACCGTTATTGATTTGCGCTCTTTATTCCATTCGTGTCACACATCATGACGTCACAAATTACAGCGGGAGAGCCGCTTGTTTACGATGGTATCTATGATATGATGTTAGTATCAGTTCCGAGGAGGCGAAGATGATGAAGTTAGATCGCCACAGCAGTGTCCCTTTGTATGCGCAGTTGCGTGAATTAATCGTCGAACGAATTCAAGAGGGCATATATAGTCAAGGTGAACGGATTCCATCCGAAATGACGCTCTGCGAGGAGTTGGGACTATCGCGTCCAACTGTCAGACAAGCGATTTCCGAACTTGTTTCGGACGGCATTTTGGAGATACACAAGGGGAGAGGCACATTCGTTTCAGTCGAGCCTGAGCGTTTGATGATCCCTCATTTCAATGCTCTGACTTTCAGTTTTCTCAATATGACGTCATACGAAGGAATCGGTCTGCAGCCGGTCCAACATATAGAGCCGGATCCGGAGCTCGATGCGGCATTCAATATTCCCGATGTAAAGCATCCCGGTTACTGGATGTTGCAGTGGCCTGTCATGTTTGACGGACATATTTTCGGCTGGTGCACGTCCTACGTTTCCGCCCAAGTCTTTCCGGAATTGGGTCAGAGCATCGCTTCCGGCAAGCGCATGATCGATATCAAGAGCAATAAGTACGCTTTTTTGCCGGTCAAGGGGAGTGTCCAGTTGCTTGCCAGACCTGCCAGAAATAGAGAGGCATCGCTGCTTGAGATTCCCAAGAGAACCATCGTATTAGCCGTAACGGGTCAACTATATGGGCGTAGCGGCATTGTTTGCGAGTATATTCGGACCGCCCTTCGCTCCGACTTGTTGAAGTTGGAGATCAACTGACACTAACTTTGATTTACGATTTTGATACAACCGCTACGTCGCCGGTACTTCCCGAAGTGCTGGATGTCTATGTCGGCTTGCTCGGCGAGTCCGGCAATAATCCCGCGTCATCACATGCAGGCGGTTTGCGTGCGCTAGCCCGTCTTGACGAAGCAAAGAGAATGATCAGCCGCTGTCTTGATTGCTCTGTGGATGAAATTATTTTCACTTCAGGCGGGACGGAGTCCATCAATTTAGCGCTTTTAGGTACTGTTGCCGCTATGGGGCGCCGACCGAAGAGGGCGCTCACAACGTCGGGTGAACACGATGCCGTCATCGAGACGATGAAGGCGCTGCGTGACAAGCATGAAGTCGACATTGACTTTGTCGCGATGACACACGAGGGTGTCGTCGACAGGAATGCATTGAGAACGGCTCTCGAAGAAGCGCCATGCGGACTTGCGAGCTTTATCGTCGTGAGCAACGAGACTGGTGCCATCAACGATATTTTATCCCTCACGTCTCTTGTCCGGCAATATTCGCCGGAGGCGATTATTCATGGCGATATCGTTCAAGTATGCGGCAAGATGCCGTTTTCGTTCAGGCGCTCGGGTCTCGACCTCGCCTCGTTTTCCGGTCATAAATTCGGCGCTCCGAAAGGTATGGGCGTATTACTCAAGCGACAGAATAGTCCTTTAAGTCCGATCATTTACGGCGGAGGTCAACAGAAGAATTTTCGCTCCGGGACTGAAAATGTTCCGGGCGCTTATGCGCTCGCGCTCGCTTTGCAGTCGCATGTCATGCAGATGGACGAACAAAGAGAACATGTCGCGTCTCTGCGGAAACTCTTTTTGCTGAGAGTTGATTCGTTCCGTATTCCGCACGTTATCATTTCGCCTGACGGTGCTTCGCCTTACGTTTTATCGATCGCCTTTCCCGGAATTCGCGGTGAGACGTTGCTCAATGCTCTCTCTGCGGAAAATATTTATATTTCAACGGGTTCAGCGTGCGGTTCGAAGCGAGCGGGTGAAAATCACGTCCTATCGGCGATGGAATATGACAAGGAGACGATTCTCTCAGCAGTTCGCATCAGTTTCGCGCCTACGCAATCGACCGATGATGTCGAACATCTGGTTAGGCGCATTGCCGATCTCTATGAGCGCTACGCCATGCACGGAAAGAGGAGAGGATTGCCTTATGGTTGATCGTCTCGAGAATGTTCGTGAGCTTCTGCTCGTCAGGATCGGTGAAATAACGCTGAAAGGTCTGAACAGAGGTCGTTTTGTCGCGAGACTGATCGGCAATATGAAACGGCGCATCAGCGATCTCGGAGAGTTCTCCATTGTCCAGAGCCACTCACGTATTTGGATCCATGCTCTTTCAGGCGCCCCTCCTATGGAGAAGGTCGCGAGACGGCTTTCGAGTGTATTCGGCATCGTTTCGATCAGTCCCGCTATTGAGTTTGATTCTGACTGGGAGACTCTTGTTCGCGTCGTGGAAGAGTATGCGACTGACGTGTTGGCAGGGGCAGGAAAGAGGACGTTCAAATTTGAAACGAAGCGTGTCGACAAATCGTTTCCTCTGTCTTCTTATGAAGTAAGCTGTGAACTCGGCGCCATTCTCCTTGAAAAATTCCCCAAGCAGCTTTCCGTGCAGATGCTTGAGCCTGATTTTATTTTTCACGTGGAGATTCGCGACAAGACTTACATTTATCATGAGACGATCCCGGGTCAGGCGGGACTCCCTGTGGGCATGAGCGGACGCGGAATGCTTCTGCTTTCCGGAGGGATCGACAGTCCCGTCGCCGGTTACATGATGGCGTCGCGCGGCATGATCCTTGAAACTGTCTATTTTCATACTTTTCCGTATACGAGTCAGCAAGCACTCGACAAGGTTGAGAAGCTCGCGCGGATTTTATCACGTTTTGCGGGACGCATCGCTTTTCATGTCGTCGATTTCACCGACATACAGCTCGAACTCAACGATAAAGTCCCCGAAGATATGTTGACGGTCGTTATGCGGCGCGTCATGATGCGCGTCGCCGAAAAGCTCGCGCGGAAGCGCCATGCGAAGGCGCTCATTACGGGAGAGAGTTTAGGACAGGTTGCCAGTCAGACGGCGGAAGCGCTTATGACGACTGATATTGTCGTCGATCTGCCGGTTTTCAGACCGTTAATTGGCATGGATAAAAACGATACGGTTGCGCTCGCACGTAAAATCGGGACGTTCGAGACGTCGATTCTCCCATACGATGACTGTTGTACCGTCTTTGTGTCTAAACATCCGAAGACGCATCCGTCCCTCTGCGATGCCGATAGGGCGGAAGCGAAACTCGATATGGAAGCCATCGTCGATATGTCCTGCGAGAAAATATCGACGAAGCTTATCGATCTCTCATTTGATGAGGGCGATTAATCATAGCTTTGATCACGTTTGTCGTGACTTGTTTGGGCATTTTTTTCCACACCTTTCCTTGAATTGTGATACGATATTCGGTGGTACGATATTTTGCCTTAAGGAGGAATTTATGCCATACGAAAACATTAAAAGTGTCGATCCCAAAGTGTACGAAGCGATCATGGACGAACTTGATCGCCAGCGGACGAAACTTGAGCTTATCGCTTCCGAGAACTTTGTCAGCCAGGCTGTCCTGGATGCCATGGGTTCCGTTCTCACGAACAAGTACGCTGAGGGATATCCCGGAAGACGTTACTACGGCGGGTGTGAATATGTCGACGTCGTGGAGCAGCTCGCGATCGATCGCCTGAAAGAACTGTTCGGCGCGGAACATGCCAACGTGCAACCTCACTCCGGAGCGTCCGCGAATCTTGCCGTCTACTTTGCCATGCTCAATCCCGGCGATACGATCCTGGGTCTTGACCTCTCGCACGGCGGTCACCTGACGCATGGAATGAAAATCAACATCTCCGGTAAGTACTTCCATGCGGAAGCCTATCAGGTCATGCCCGACACGGAGCAGGTCGATTATGAGAATATTCGACAACGTGCGCTCGAAGTGAAGCCAAAGATGATCGTCGCCGGCGCGAGCGCCTATCCGCGCAAACTCGATTTTGCGAAGTTCCGTGAAATCGCTGATGAAGTCGGGGCGTTGCTCTTCGTCGACATGGCTCATATCGCCGGACTCGTCGCGGCAGGTCTTCACATGAATCCCGTTCCGTATGCTGACTTTGTGACGTCAACGACGCACAAGACGCTTCGCGGACCGAGAGGCGGCATCATTCTCTGTAAGGAAAAATATAGAAGAAAAATTGACTCAGCCGTATTCCCCGGAATTCAGGGCGGACCTCTGATGCACGTCATCGCGTCAAAAGCCGTCGCTTTCAAAGAAGCGCTCGAGCCGTCCTTCAAGGAGTATCAGAAGAACGTCGTCAAGAATGCCAAGGCGCTCGGTGAAGCTCTCGTCGATAACGGTCTGAAACTCGTCTCAGGCGGCACCGATACGCACTTGCTCCTCGTCAACCTTCAGGGAACAGGCGTGACGGGCGCCATGCTGCAGGAAAGACTCGACGAAGTGAACATCACGTCGAATAAAAACACCGTGCCGTTCGAGACAGAATCGGCGATGGTCACATCAGGGCTTCGCCTCGGGACGCCTGCCGTCACCACGCGCGGCATGGGCGTAGAGGAAATGCGCGAGATTGGAACGTTGATCGCCATGGCAGTCCACGACTTTGACGAGAAACAGGACGAGATCCGTGAGCGCGTCGCATCATTGTGCGATCGATTCCCGCTCTACGATGACCTCAAGTAATCAGACATCTTCAAGCAAGTGGCAGGAGCCGCTCGCTTATCGTATGATGCCTACGACGCTGACCGATTTTATCGGTCAGCGTCACATTCTTGCAGAAGGGAAGATGCTGTGGCGTATGATCACGGCGGATCGCCTTTCTTCCATTCTTCTCTTCGGTCCCCCCGGCGTTGGCAAGACATCTCTTGCACGCGTGATTGCCCATTCGACTAGTTCTCAGTTCAGAAAACTGAACGCTGTGACGTCGGGCGTCGCCGACATCAAAAATGTTATCGCCGACACGGAGAACCCTATCTTGACTCCGAGCGGGCGAACCGTCCTTTTCATCGATGAAATTCACCGTTTCAATAAAGCGCAGCAAGATGCGCTCCTCCCATCCGTTGAGAGCGGGCGTTTAATTCTGATCGGGGCGACGACGGAGAATCCATTCTTCCAGGTCAACAAGGCGCTCGTTTCGCGCTCGACAGTCTTCCAGATGTATCCCTTGACAAGAGATGACATCCTCGAGATCATGCGCCGTGCGATTAAAGACAAGGAGAGGGGGCTCGGAGAGCTCAACCTCGAAATCGACGATGAAACGCTCGGGATGATCGCCGATTTAGCCGGAGGCGACGCGCGCGTGGCGCTCAATGGCATTGAGCTCGCCGCGATCACGACGTTTCTAGATAACAGAGGAGTGATTACGTTGACAAGGGAGATCGTCCTCGATTCGATGCAAAAGAAGATCGCCCGCTACGACCGCGACGGCGAACAACATTACGACAACATTTCTGCAATGATTAAGTCGATGCGCGGCAGCGATCCGGATGCTGCCGTACTCTATTTGGCGCGCGCCCTTCAGGGCGGAGAGGATCTCAACTTTCTCGGTCGACGTATCGTCATTGCAGCAGCCGAAGATATCGGACTGGCGAACCCCCAGATGCTCACCATTGCATTGTCGGCGTGGCAGGCATCTGTCATGGTCGGACTTCCCGAGGCTCGCATTATCCTCTCTGAGGCCGTTATCGCGCTCGCGACGAGCCCTAAGTCGAACAGCGCATACCTTGCGATCAAAGAAGCGATGGCGGACGTAGAAAGTCGCGATACGGGAGAGGTTCCGTTTCATCTCAGAAATGCGCCCGTTGCCGGCATGGAAGAACTCGGATACGCCAAGGGCTATGAGTACAGTCATGATTTCCCCTCCGCCGTTTCCGGTCAGACTTTCCTGCCGGAAGAATCGTCAGACGCTGTTTACTACAAGGCAAAAGACATCGGATATGAAAAGCGTATCATTGAGTGGATGAACTACGTGGAGAGTCTTAGAAAACGTCTGCGCGAACGTGATGACTAGCTTCCACTGATCTGACTTTCTCGTGCGATTCAACACCTATTCATAAATATAATCTAGTATTTCCGGCAAGAATCAATCGTTCGAAACGATGCTAAGTTTGCTGTTGTAGATTCTAAGAAAAGTTAGTACAGTGGAATCATGAAACGCATTTTATTTGTGGAAGATGATCAAACGATTGCTATGGCATTGAGCTACTCGTTGAGTGAAGAGGGCTATGCTGTCGAGCACTATACCGGCGTCAAAGACGCGCTAAACGCTTTACAAAGCGGTTTTGATTTAGTGCTGCTGGACCTTGGGCTTCGTGACGGAAGCGGTTATGAGATTTGCCGTGCGCTTCAGGGACGAAATATCCCCATTGTGATCTTGTCGGCCATGGATGATGAGGCAAATGTCGTGATGGGGCTAGAGCTCGGAGCCGTCGATTACGTCACGAAACCTTTCCGACTCCGAGAGCTCTTGACACGCATACGCGGTATTCTCATGCGACGGGAGAAGAAAGGAGGCGTAGAGATTCTTTCTCTCGGACATATCACGCTTGATCCGTCCAAAGCACGTGTCTTTAACGGACCAGAAGAGATTACCTTAAGCGCTCTTGAATATAGATTGTTGCTTCTCTTCATGCAGAATCCAGGGCAACTCCTCACGCGCGAGCAGATTCTCGATCACCTCTGGGATATCGACAGCCAATTTATTAGCGACAATACGTTGAGTGTTTATATCAAGCGTATCCGTGAAAAGGTCGGTGATACAAAAGGTGAACTCATCCAGACGGTTCGCGGTCTAGGCTACCGCGCAGGTGAGTAATGAAAAAGTCACTGCGAATTATACTGATTCTCGCTTTGATCGCGGGTGTCGCATCGAGTTTTTTCATCCATTGGCTGGCGGGCGCAGTAATGATAGTAACTCTGATTATCCTGGGATATATTGCGTATGAAGAATCTCGAAATCGTAAGAAAAAAATAAATGCTTTGTCGTTGCAACTCCGCCGACTCATTCAAGGCGATTATCGTTTTGACTTTGGAGCATTTGAGGAGGGTGAACTCGAAGTCTTGTCGTCCGATTTGGGCAAGCTGGTAATTTCTTATCGAGAACAGGCAGACGCGCTTTTACGCGATAAAGTGTGGCTCTCCAACTCCTTGAGCGATATCTCGCACCAGCTCAAAACCCCCATCACATCGATGAATGTACTGATCGACCTTCTAAAAGAGGACGATTTGGACGAGGCACAAAGAAACGAGTTTATACGTCGATTGGGACGACAGATCAATCGCCTCGATTGGCTCGTTCGCAATCTTTTGATTCTCAGCAAGTTAGATGCAGAATCGATCGTCTACACAAAGGAAGACATCACGTGTCATCAACTCTTGTTGCAAGCTCTCGAACCGATGCAGATTAACTTCGAGCTCAAAGAGCAACCTGTCCGCTTGAGCGGTCAAATCGATTCAGTCATCAAGGTGGATCGCAACTGGACGGCAGAAGCGCTCACCAACATCCTGAAGAACGCATCGGAACACGGACCCTTCGGTAAAGCAGTCGAGCTCCGTGTGATCGACGGACCGATGACGACGGCGATTGAGATTACAAACGAAGGGGAGATTGCTCCTCACGATATGCCGCATTTGTTTACGCGCTTTTATCGCGGAAATCATGCGCATGAAGACAGCGTCGGCATCGGTTTGGCCATCTGTCGGGCGATCGCCGTACAACAGGGGGCACAGGTTGAAGTTGAGAGCGGGGAGGGCACAACCACCTTCCGCATGAGATTTCCCAGATAGCTTTACTGTGGTGTCTTGCGATCAAACGTAAAAGACAACGCCCTCACTTCTTCATATCCTTTATGCGGATAACTTAATCGATACAGTACTTAAAGTGACGATTCTCTCACTTTAATCGTCACCTGTCGGTCACCTTGAGCCGATACACTGGATTTAGTGGAGGGCACCATGGATATTCTCACCGTTCAAAACCTTAAGAAATACTACGGAAAAGACGAGACGCTTGTCAAAGCCATTGACGACATCAGTTTCAGTGTGGAAAAAGGCGATTTTGTCGCTATCATCGGACCATCCGGTTCTGGCAAGAGCACATTGATGCACGCGATCGGCGGCGTTGATCGACCTACAGACGGCAAGGTTCTCATTGACAATCAGGATATTTATCAACTATCAGATGAAAAACTTGCGATCTTCCGCCGCCGACAAGTCGGACTGATCTACCAGTTTTACAATCTCATTCCGATACTGACCGTCGAGGAAAACATTAAACTGCCGCTCTTGCTCGATCACCAGAAAGTGGATGATGACAAATTCAATGAGCTTGTCCGTCAGCTCGGCATCGACGACCGTCTCAACCATCTGCCCAATCAACTGTCGGGCGGTCAGCAGCAGCGAGTGTCGATCGGGCGGTCGCTCATCTATTCGCCCGCGATCGTTCTAGCCGATGAACCGACCGGGAATCTTGATTCCGATGCCAGCCGCGAGATCGTCGAATTGCTGATCGATAGCAATCAACGCCTCAATCAGACGATTCTGATTATTACGCACGATGAACGTATCGCGATGCGCGCGAAGCGCATCCTCGCGTTAAAGGACGGAAAAATCGTTAGAGACGAGCGGGTGCGAAAATGAATATCATCCAAAAGCTCACCGTTCGGTTCATGAAGAGGAACAGAACCACCAGCATTGTCATTTTGGTTGGCATTATTCTGAGCGTTGCCTTGATGATGGGGCTTTTCTTATTCTCAACTTCCGTATACCGTTTTTCCCGAGACGCTACGATCAAGAAGGACGGCGATTTACATGTGACCGTCGGAGATATCAGTCGCGAGAGACTTGAGACGCTTCCAAATCAGGAGCTTGTAGAGAAGAGAACGCTCTTATCTCTCATGGGTGTCGAAAAAATCGATCAAGATCACGGAACCCATTTTATCGTGGCGGGAATCAGTCCGGAGGCGATGAAGGAGTCCGTCCCTCTCAAAATCGTTGAGGGGCGTTTGCCAGCTCATGAGGGAGAGGCAGTCATTACGCAACGCGTCAACAGCTATGAAGATAAGTCGTTAACGGTCGGTCAGAAAGTCGTCATCGATCTCCATCAACCGAATCATTACGCTTACCCTTCTAACGAATACGTTCAAACCGTTGAAGACGGTCAATCAGTGCTAAGCTTGTTCGAATACACTAAGGACAGAGACTTGCCGGTCACGATTGTGGGCATTGTTGAGAATGTGAATCTTGGGCGCGTGATGAGGGGCGGCGTGTACTTTGTCTATCAGACATCCGAGGAGATCTCGGTGGCGGACAGATTGTGGGCGGGTTTCGTGATCAAAGACATTTCGACCAAGAGACTGGATGATTTTTGCAGCGGTTTACATGATCTGGAATATAACCTGCTCGAATTGACACACTATTATCCGACCGTTCAATCCGAGATGAGCTTGTTGATGAAAGCCGGCACGTACAGTCTGCTTGTGATTGTCGCCCTGGTCGGCGTCGCGCTGATTCAGAACGGATTTCTCATTAGCCTTTCCCGTCGCATGCGCGATCTCTCTGTTCTCTCAAGCATCGGCATGACGCGCCGTCAAAAGTGGATGATGTCGTTGACCGAGGGTCTCGGATTATACTTCATCGGGATGCCGCTTGGAATCGCGGCAGGCTTTGCCGTTGTGACGGTGCTCCTTAAGGTGATGACGCCGAAAATGCAGAACATCCTAGAGACAGATGTGACCATGCAGTTAGCGTGGGACCCTCTCACGCTCGTGATCATCGCCGTCGCGGCGTTCGTGACACTGTTCATCGCCTCTGTTATTCCTGTTGTACGCACCTCTAAAAAATCTCCGCTCCCCGGTGTACGTTTGCAAGAGGACATTAAAATTAAGCTTAAGAGCTTAAAAAGTCCTAAAATCATCAGCAGATTGTTTGGCGTGGGAGGCGAGATCGCCTGGAAAAATATGCGCCGCAACAGACGCCGTTTCAAGGGGGCACTCGTCGTCTTAGTTTTTAGCATGGTTCTCTTTTTGACACTCAGCAGTGTGACACTCTACATGGATATAAGTATGCGTCGTATCGTTCTAGGGCAAGATGATATTGAGGTTGACTGCACCAAACATAAAGACAGCAAAGAATTTGCCCGATATGAGAAGCTCTTGGAAACGGAAGGAATTAAGGACGGCTATCTTATTTACGCGTTGAATGACGATTATTTTTATGGAAGTGACCGCTTTGCTGATGAACTTGATATTCTCGGCGGCAACATACAAGTGGCGATCATTAGCTTCGATTCGAAGACACTCGGTCGGCTGTTAAGTGATTGGCATGTATCAAGGGAAGATTTAGAAGGAAAACGCGCCGTGCTTGTCAATCAATTCTTCTATCAGGAAGACGGACACCGTCGTGCGCAAGACATTTTCGACATAACTCCGTCAAAGATTGAACTGATGTCTACAGAGGGTCATCATGAAGTTGCGATGACAATTGAAGTCGCCAAGGTGTTGTCGGAGGGATTGGATTTTTGTGCTTTGGGAGAATATACTCTTCAACTCATTGTCCTTCCTGAAACACTCGATCTGTTGGCAAGAGAAGGTCGCGGTTTGAGGGTTAATATGTACGTCAATGCTGAAGATAATCAACTTCAGCCGTTAATCAAAAGGCTTGAAACGAAAATCTACGAGGAGAAGCTTCACGGGTATGTCTTCAATATGGTCGCCGATGTGCAGTCGACAAAAGATCTGGTTTCGTTGTCATCAATG
Organism: Clostridiaceae bacterium; assembly: GCA_012798865.1. Taxonomy (GTDB): domain Bacteria; phylum Bacillota; class Clostridia; order Saccharofermentanales; family DTU023; genus UBA4923. The sequence continues at coordinate 19,689 of JAAZMK010000012.1, forward strand.
CTCATCTACTGCTTCCTTGCCATGATCTTGCTGATAGTGATGGTCAATATTTATAATGTATTGTCATCCTCACTTCGCAGCCGTCGACGCGAGTTCGCGGTGCTTCGATCAGTCGGGATGGGCGAAAAAGAGTTTAGGCAGATGCTTCGCGTAGAGAGTTTTATCTACTCTTTGAAGGTTGTACTTTATGGGATTCCGCTTGCTGTGCTGACGAGCTTCGTTGTGTATCAGGCGATCGGTGTGGCGATCGAATTCTCGTTTAGAATTCCGTATCTTACATTCTTCCTATCGGCTGTCGCTGTTACGGTTATCATAATGCTCATCATAAACCTTGGATCGCGCAAGGTGCGGAAAGGTAACATTCTCGATGCATTAAAGTGGGAAGCTGATTTATAGAAAGGGTGAGCAGAGCCGATTGTGTACAAAACTTCTCACTTAGCGGTAACATTCGAGACTGTAAAGTGATCGATCTTGGACGACAATTATGAGAGGTAAAAAGGAACCGCTAGACGAGGATTACATTGAAGATGAACATCATTTTTGAAGAACGTATGCGCGAGTCGGCGAATCGACCGCGCATTTATTTTGACCATGCCGCCACGACGTCCCCGCGACCGGAGGTCCTCGACGTTGTCACAAGGACGCTACAAGACGATTTCGGGAACCCGTCGTCATTCTATCAAGAAGGTCACCGCGCCTCATGGCTGTTGGAGGATGCGCGAGCTAGGATCGCAGCATGCCTTCAGGTTCAACCTGAAGAAATC
>JAAZMK010000013.1 GCA_012798865.1 Clostridiaceae bacterium
GACGTTCAAGCATATGTTCAAAGCCGAAGAGTTGTATCAGCTGTTCCGCAAATTCTGGAGATTTTGCATTCAAATACAGCTCATCTTTGACGCGCGGCATGAAAAGCTGGTAGTCGGGGTTTTGCAGCACGTAGCCGATTTTCCTTTTGCTGCATTTTTTGTTGTACGGCGAAACGATCGCGCCGGAAGTCGGTCGTACAAAACCGAACAATAAATTGAGCAAACTCGTTTTCCCGCAACCGTTTTCACCTAAAATAACCCATTCATCGCCTCTATTGATCTGCCAGGAAAAGTTATCAAACAAGGCTCGATCACCGACTCGATAATCGATGTTTTCAACGGAGAATACCGGCTCCGCGTCGGCAGCCACATTTGTTTTTTTCCGTGATGTGCGGTCGGGGAGAGATGAGAGGTCACACTCATAATTTTCCGCGTTGTCTCGAATCTCCAACGTCATCTCCACATTTTCGTCGAAACTCTTCACACAGAAAAAAACTTTATCGACGTACGGCAGAACGAGTTCCTGACGATGTTCTGACAAGATAACGGTGTAGCCTTCTTCGTCTGACAATCGCTTTAAAAGCTCTAACAGCTCCTTTGCCGAACGGACGTCCATATTGGCCAAAGGTTCGTCCAAGAGCAGGATCTTCTGCCCCATGCCAAGGGTGCACGCCGTCATCAGTTTCTGCTTTTCGCCGCCCGAAAGAGTCGCTGTTTGGGCGCCAGCCGACAAATCTGTCATGCTCAATAATGCGTTTAGCTTGTCACGCATTCTTTGCGGCGTTTCGTTGATATTTTCCATCGGGAAGACGATCTCGTCGACCACACGGTCAAAGATGATCTGTTCTCTCGGATTCTGGAATACGCTGCCGACCGCTTTCGTGCGCTCTCTGACCGGGCTGTCCGTTACGCGGTGTCCGTGAATATAGATGTCGCCTTGTACATCGGCTTTTTTCAGATGGGGGATGACCCCGTTGATCATGTTGATCAGCGACGATTTCCCGCAGCCTGAATGGCCTGTAAGCATGATGAAATCGCCTTCTGTGATTTTAAAGTTCAGGTCTTTGAAAACCCATTGCTTTTCTCGGTCTGTTTTTCCCTCCGAGAAGTCAAAGGACAAGGACAAATTGACAACTTCCAAGGCACAGCTCATTTAATGCCCTCGCAGAAACAAACAAGTAAAAACGGTCAGACACGTAAGAAACAGGATTGAGAAAACGAGATCTCTTCTTTTAAGGCAGATGACTACAAACGAACTGCCTGCCGAGTCCGTGGAGAAGCCACGTGTTTCAAGTGACGTCGCCAATCCCTCGGAGATACTCAGCATGCGAACGGTAAGAGGGATGAAGAAGGCTCTACTCCACAAGGCGGGCGTTGAGGCGAATCGAATACCCCTCAGCGCGATGGCTTGCAGGATGCGCTTAATCTCTTCGCGAAAGATTTGAATAAACCGAATGACGATTAACAGTCCCAAGCTGATCCAGCGAGGGACGCGCAGCTGATTGAGGGCGCGGACGAGATTGATCGGTCTAATGCTCATGCTGAGCACTCCCGCCAAACCCAAGGCGAGAACACGGTAAATGGCGTACAGTGCGTCTTGCATGCTTCCGTTTATAAGCGTCAAGCTTCCCATGACGAGACCGAAAGCGAGTACGAACGGAATGAGTTTGAGCATCAGTTTTTCGAATCGGAACAAAAGAAAAAGAACGGAAAAAGTAACGACATACATCCAAAACCACGTGCTCTTGACAAACAAAAGACCCATTACGAACAGCAAAAGGCTGAAGACGAGTGACAAGATCGGGTGGATGTCGCGCGTTTCCTTACACATGTGCAATCTACATTTTGCCTGCTTTTTGAAGTTCGTCCGAGATTTTGTTGCCGATCATAGCGCCTATGAGACCTAGTGCGATGGCGCCCAAGGCAAATAGAATGAACGTAAGGGGGTTTCCGATTTGTTCTGAAATCGACTTTCCTTTCGCGAGTATATTGACGACAGCTGTTGAGGGAAGCGTGAAAAAGGCGAACAGACCGGAGCTCATGAGGACGGCTTTTCTGTTTTCGTAATTCTTAAAGAACAGCAAGGCGAGACCCTCGGAAAAAAGGCTGCCGGTGAATTGATTGAAGAACATGACGGGTGCCATCAACAATAGAACGAGTCCGGAAAAGATGCCGATGATGAGCAAAGAGCCGCTTTTTTTGACTTTGCGCAATCCGATCGATGTGACAAGCGCAAAAGGCAATGCCATAGCGAATGCCTGCGGTCCTATCTTCGACGCGGTCATCACGATCGGCGCGAATGGACCTGCTGCCAGTAACGTGACGGCCGTTATGACTGCCAGAAACACGATATCCTTCACTGTAAATGCTTGAAATCGAAAGCTTTTCATTTTTTCTCCTGCCGTTGTTTATGTGTATGGTTATAGATTGATCGCTTCAAACGTCTATCGGGACGCCCCATGCGGGCATCGCGCGACCGCTGTTCTACATATTGATCACGCGATCACAAATCTTGAAACAGCTCTCGCGGTGGCTGACCAAGATCACCGTCTTGCCGTCGCGGTTGCGTTTCAGGGCGTCCAATATGATGTTTTCGTTGAGCGTATCGAGGTTGCTGGTCGGTTCATCAAGGAGCATGATTTTGGTGTCTTTTAGAAAACAGCGCGCAAGCCCGAAACGCTGTCTCTCACCTGCGGAGAAGTTGTCGCCCAGCTCCGTGAGCGTCGTATTCAAGCCGTGCTCCAAGTTGTCAACGAAGTCCAAGATGGCGGCTTTATCGAGAGCGTCACGAAGTTCCGCTTCCGTGCTGTCCGGCTTGGCGATCAATAAGTTATCCCTGATCGTGCCCTCGAAAAATTCAGTGTGTTGTGTCATGTAGCTGATGTTGTGCCATAGGGACTGCGTGTTGATCTTCTGAACGGAGTGCCCCGAAATAAAGATCTCGCCGCTCTCCAAGGACCAAAAATACATCATGAGTTTGAGCAATGTCGATTTCCCGCAGCCGCTTTCTCCTCGAATACCCAGAAATTCACCTTGTGCTACTTTGAGATTAAAATTCTCAAGGACGAGCCGGTCACCGTATGAAAAGGAAAGGTCGTTCACGACGATCAGCGGATCGGTAGCGCGTTCCAGATTCAACTCGATACCGTTCGTCACTTCATCTGCTACGGGCTTTTCTTCGAGAAGATTTAGGACGCGTTCGCCACACGATAACGACTGTGACAAACCGTTGCCGAGCGATGCGACGTTGGCGATGGCGGAGAAACTGAAAAAAATGCCGAAAGTTAGAGGTAAAAGGATGGCAGGAGCGAGTCCCGTCCAGATACCGATCAAGATCACGGCACAGGTCGTCAAGACGACGATGACGTCTTCCAATGCCAAGAGCAATGCCAGCTGCTCGATCAATACGGCCTGATGCGCCACCAGAGATTTATTTGTCTTTTCGATAACACGAATCGCTCTCTTACGATAGGCGAATTGCATGATCTCCGTGATACCGCGCAACAGATCGAGGAAAATATTATTGAGACCGCCGATCTTCCGGCGAAGGATGCGTCCAATGTCTTTCGACCATTTGGAGAAGAAGATCGGCAAGCCGACGCCCATGATGAGATAAGAGATCAAAGTCATCAAGGCGATGGCAGGCGAATAGAGCGCAATCAGCACAATATATGTGATCCCGCAAATGATGGCGATTGAGATCGGGGAAATTGTATGCGCGTAAAAGACTTCAATGAGCTCGATATCGCTCGTGATCATCGAGATGAGGGCGCCTTTATTGCTGCCTTCAATTTTTGCCGGCGCCAGTTTTCTGACGGCGGAAAAGACTTTGTCGCGCAACGTACTCAACACGCGAAAGGCGACGAGGTGGTTCATGTATTGTTCCAAATATCTGGTCACACCTCTTATAAAGGCGAGTGCTGCCATCCACATAATGATTTTTGAAAAGGGTACGTCTATGAATCCGCCCACGCTGACAATCAAGAGTGCGGCAAGCACGGCGATACCCGTACTTGAGAAAAAGGATATGAAGCCGGCAAGAGTCGCCGTCACGAGATCGCGCGTGTGAACCTTTGCCAGAATCATTAAGTCGAGCATGATCTTGAGCGAGCTTCTCTTTTTCATGAGCGGACCTCAGATTTCGATGACGTGCTGTATAAGTTCTGCCGATCTTCTGTTTCAAAGCGCGCTTGTGCTCGCCATAATTGTCGGTACACGCCGTCGCGCTCGAGCAGTTCCTCGAAAGTCCCTTTCTCCACAATCTTGCCGTCATCCAGAACGTAGATCTTTTCTGCGTCTTTGCCAGCGTAGAGGCGGTGCGAGACGAGAATCACGACGTGATCTTGCGCCATGTTTTTCATGACTTGCAGGATGACAGACTCGCTCTCAATATCGATGTTGGAAGTCGCCTCGTCGAAAACGTATACTTTGGCATTGCGTAAAAGAGCTCTGGCGAGCACCAGTCGTTGTTTCTGTCCGCCTGAGAGATTGCTGCCGCCTGACTTGATCTCTAACTCCAACCCCCCGCGGTGTTCAATTTCATCATAGAGGCGAACTGTCTTGAGTGCGTCGATCAACTCGTCGTCTGTGGCTGTTTTCTTACCCATCATTAAATTACGCCGCACTGTTTTCTCGAAGACATGGGCATCGTGCGAAATGCGAATCATGTTCTCTGTCACCGATTGCTTCTTATACGTCGAATAGGCGCAATTGCCCCAGTAAATCGCTTCTTCGCCGCCGTCAAGTTGTCCCGCGATGAGACGAACAAGCGTGGATTTCCCTGATCCGGAGGCGCCGACGATTGCTGTAAATCCGGGTTTCCCAAAAGTGGCGCTGACACTTTCCAAGACACGGCGCTCACTTTTTGGATAGGAAAAAGTGAGATTGTTGATGGTGATATCTTCCGCGTCATACCTGATCTCGTTCTTGTCTTTTTCGTCTTGCTCCGGCAGAGTGAAAAAGTCGATTAATTTCCTTCCCGCCGCGACCCCCGTCATGGCGACATGGAAGCTGGACGTCAACGTTGACATCGGACTGAACGCTTCCATGGACATGAAAACGAGCACAACCATCGCCGTGACGTTTCCGGTCTTGAAAGAAATACCCGGCAATCCTACTGCCATTAAGGCTAAGCTCCCGCCGTAAGCGATCCACTCGATGAGCGTGATTGATCTCAACTGCATCCGCAGGATGTTCATCGTTTCAATGCGAAAGATTTCCGATTTTTTGTGTATTTCTTCCGCCCTCTTCTCGTCGGCAGAAAAAATTTTCAATGTCGTCATACCCTGCAGACTGTCTAAAAACAACTGCCCCACATCTTGGTAACTGCCCCAATACTTTTTCTGTTTGCGTGCGACCATTTCCAAGATCGCTTTTAGCATCAGAGGGATGATGGGCGCCAAGATTAAAAACAATAGGGCAGAGGAGAGACTGAGCGGGAGCAACACGATGAAAGTCACCAGGCTCATGCCGAAACTGCCGAAAAATTGCGGAAGAAAACGTCCGTAATAATTCTCAAGCTGTTCAATCGTGTCGGAACCCATGTTGATCATGTTTGCCGTCGATGTGTAATACAAGTAGGACGGACCGATGCGCATGGTCTTTGAAATCATCTCAGTCCTGAGAGTTGTTTTGACTTCTCCCGTTATTTTTGTCTGGTACCGCGTGACGAGGTAGAGGCTGCCTGATCTTAGAGCGAAGCCGAGCAAAAAGATAAGAAAAGCGATTATATAGTTGACCGACGTTTGCAAGAAGAGACTCTGAATGATTTGTCCAAGTGCAAAAGCGATGAAGAAACTCCCGACAACTTTCAACATCATCAGCAAAACGCTGACGATGATGTACTTTTTTGCGTTGCCGATATATCGAAAAAGCAATTTATCCAGCATAGATCACCTGTCCGCCATCTCTGGTTAGACTTTACTAACTCTGGAAAGCAAAGATAAGTTAGCATATTCTAACTATGAAAGGCAAACGTGATAATGGAGGCTTTTAAGAAGGTGATTGGCAAAGAAGATGGTGTTTCTGTCTATAGACATGTCCTTAAATGAGTTGGAGCATCAGGGTTACACGTGCTGTTATTGATCATTTTCTGAAACAAATGATTAATCTCCGGACAGATTTTGACAGCTCGACGTTAGATGCCGTCATTCACCGTATTTTCTTACCAGCTCGCGGAAGACGATGTGTAAATCCTCGTTTGTCTCGTCAAAGACCCCGTAGATAGGATAAAAGCTTTTGCGAACCCCGCGGAATGATACGGTAAATGAGTCAGTTGTCTCATCATAGACGACACCGGGATACCCGCCTGTTTCGTTTGAATCGTCTTTCCTGCCTATTAATGCGTAATAGTAGCGGTCGTGGACAAATGCACGGACGAGTCGCTCGCTGTCGGAGTTGTCTATCTCGACGTACTCACAACGGTGCTGTCCCGCTTTGTCGGTGAAAGACCCTGCCAGATAACCTTGACCCGAGTCAATCATCAGTGTGAAACTATACGAATCGATGAGCGTCATGTGCGATTGACTCAAGTGGATCGTTTTAATCAACTCTTCGGGGGTCGTTGTGCCGCTGTCAAGGTTAAGAAGCGGCACGTAGTCTTCCCCCGCATTCATCAGAGCGTCAATAAGAAGCGGTCTCAATGCTCGAAACAGATCGATTCCTCTGGTGGGGACGTAAGCATTGATCGATATGCCGAGATAATCACCCGATGCATACTTGCCGCTCAGAATAAACTCACCTGCCTTCACGGGAAGTCCGGAGGTCCAGTCGTACTCTCCGTTTATGACCATGATGCCCGACTGTCTTACGATTTTCGCGAAGCGGGTCGTAAAGTCTTTGTCAACGGGGAGAGCGATGGAGATTCCGCTGCGAAACTCGTGAAACCGGTCGGCGGAGACGCCGATACTCAAAATGTATCCCGATTCCTTAAATAGCTCTGTGTTGTCGCCAGCTTTTCTGGCGAGGTATGAGTTGTTCTCATCAAAAACATGAAGCCCGAGATCGAATGAGCCGTGTATGTCGTCCGAAGCGTGGACCATGTGCATGTCAAAGGAGAGAAGATCGGTTGATGCGATGTCCTTCGGGGCGTCGGGATTTTGGCTTCTTTTATGTTCTCCGGGCATTTCTTCACGGTTCGTTGTACCTGTGATGTCGCTTTGATTGCCGTCTTGCGGTGGCTTTTTCTTGCATGAAACGAGCTGGATAGCTAAAACTACGATTAATGCGACGACTAAAATGACCAACAAAACGATCACTACGGGTGTTATCGGTTTTTGCAGAATCGTGTTCATGGATGTACCTCTGTCATTTACTGGGGACTATTGCTAGATGCATTCTAACAAAAGGTTCGTTCGCAATACAAAGCGGTCGACCGAGAACAATCGCACCTTTGGCGCTCAACGACTCTTTCTTGCCCTTCATCGCACGGGTCATGAAAACTGTTGTATTTCTTCAGAGTTTACTTGAGCTAAACCCTACATTTCTTCAATGAATTTGCATGGAGATGATGAATTGTCAATCCCTCTTCGGCAACGGTTTGCCGATCTGCATCTCTTGTCTCCACAAGGGTGCCTCGCCGTCGTCCGCCCAGTATTCGTCGAGAGATATGATTTTTCCATCCTGTATTGCCTCTAAGCGTGCAGGTCGTAAAACGTTTCTCTTGTAATTTCGTAGTAGATGGCAGTGCGCCAAGCTCCTGTTTGATCTTGCCACTCATTTTCGACGACTTTCGTCATGATCGCGCCATAGACCGAACGAGTAGACGTCGCGCCAAATGCCATGGTTATCTTGTACGTGTTGTTTCTGTACGCTCTCCAAAGTCATGCCCAACTTTACCATGAGACTCGCTGACTGTTTCAAAATGAATCATCGATGGCTCCTGTGTCTTCCGCGTCAAGGTATTCAAGGAACTTGAGGCGTCGTTCGCGCTTACCCTGTTGGCTCCTACGTCTTCCGCGTCAGGATATGCCAGAGGGTCTTGTTGGTGAAACCGCACCGCTCGTAAAGCCTTTCGGGTTGTGTCTCATTGTTTACACGACCGGAGACGGTCACGAAATCAGCTTTTCCCTTAAGCCGAGATAGAAGCTCATTGACGGTGCATTTTCCGAGTCCTAATCGCCTGTAACCGTCAGACACTTGAATCCACTCAAGGCTGCCTTCTCGAATGTCGCGATCCAATTCCGCGATACCGCTGGCGACTACTTTCATGCTCGATATGTCGCGGATGCAAATCCATAGGTCGGCGTCATAGACGGGACGGGCTTGGTATTGTTCGAGTTCTTCAACCGTCACTCCTTCGCGCTCGTAGGCGGCGTTGATGTGGGCGGCGAATTCCCCTGTGCTGCCTTGTGTCATGACAAAGCCTTCCGGCAGAGCGACTCTATCGATGTGCGTCAAATCGTGCAGGAGCTTGAAGTAAGGCTCATCGGTGTAATCGTTGAGCAGGCTGTCGGAAAAGTCGTCGTCGGAGACAACCCGCATATGCACAGGGATGTCGAACGAGTTTGTTTTCCAAAAACGCAAGGAAGAAGCTCCCGTCGGGTTGAGCCGGTACGTCTGTTTATCCATGTGATTCTTCTTCCGAAGTTTCTTTTGAAGGCTTGAAGCCGAAACAACTCTCAATGGCGCCGGTCGGACATTCGTGGATGCAGTCGCGACAGCGGATGCACTCGGGGCTGTTCGGCGACTTGACGGGGTCGACGCCCATCTTGCAAACGCGCGCGCATTTTCCGCAGTCGATGCATTTGTTGTTGATTTTGAATCGGTAGAAACTGACAGGCTGTAAAATCCCGTAAAAGGCGCCGAGAGGGCAGAGGTAGCGGCAGAAAACGCGGTAGAGAAAAACGGAAAGCACAAGGATTGCGATCGCCAGAGTGACTTTCCAAACAAACAGCGATCCAGCCGCCTCCCGCATGGCGGGATTGAGGACGACAAGCGGAATGCCTCCCCCGATTGTCCCGGCGGGACAGACATACTTGCAAAAAAACGGATCGCTCATGCCGAGGCTGTTGCGGACGATAAGGGGCAACAACATGACGACGCCGATGAGCATGAGGTATTTCCCGAAGGATAGTACACGGTTTAGTTTGGCAGGGACTTTGATTTTCGGTGACGGAATTTTGTGTAACAGATCCTGGAGCAGTCCGAACGGGCAGAGATAGCCGCAGAAGAAACGACCGGCTAAAATCCCGAACAATGCGATGAGTCCGAACACGTAAAAGCTGAAATTGAACTTCGTGCTGCCGGCGACGGCTTGTAAACTGCCAATCGGACAGGCGCCAAGAGCGCCGGGACAAGAGTAGCAGTTCAGTACGGGTACGCAGATGGATTTCAAGCTGCCCTTGTAGATGCTCCCCGAGATGAAACCCTTGAAATGACCGTTAAAAACGGCGGCGCCGAGTGCTTGAATGAGGTGGCGCCTGTTGGGCGAAATCTTCTTTTTCGTTTTTATCTTATCCAATGCCGATGCACTCCATGCAGATATTAATTGCCTTCATCAGGAGTGTTTTCACCTCATCGCCATTTGCGCGCAAGAGACCGATCAGGATAAAAGCGATCGCGACGGCGGCAATTAGAAGCGACCATTTGTTGAGTTGAAAGAATCGGAACAATGTTCCTTCGGAAGTATGTTTTTTATGAAGGTTTTCATTCATCACAAGACTCTTCTCTCTGGCATTATGTTGCTATGCTACACATTATCGTTAAGCGAGAAAACGCTGTCAATCGAATTGTAAAGTGAATTCGTACCATATGATATGTTTTCCGCCGACGGAATCAGTATGATTTGAGCTGATCATGTCTTCAAGGAGATTTTTCGATGAAACGAAAATTTAGAATAATACTCGTTTTTGTATTGGCTCTCGTCATGCTTTTGAGTGCCTGTCAGCCTCGCGATTTGCCTTCGAATGGCGACAATAAGACATCCGCGGCGGATTCCGTTAAACCGTCCGCTTATCCGAAATCGCTCGGAGAAATAAAGAGCTGGAAATTCAGTACGGAGGATATTGAAGGCAATCACGTCGACGAATCGATCTTCAGCGAAGCGAAACTGACGATGGTCAATATCTGGGCAACATGGTGCGGACCGTGCATCGCGGAGATTCCTCACATCGGGGAACTCGCGAAAAATGAATTTGCCGACATGAACATCCAAGTCATGGGGATCATAAGCGATGCCGAATTGGGCGGCGACAATGAAATTGCGGTGGACAATGCAAAGTATATTTTAGAAGCATCCGGGGTCTCCTATCTGAACGTCCTTTTTAATTACCCCGATATGTATGAATCGCTTCTCAAGTTTGTCGGGGGGTATCCGACGACAATTTTTATGGATAGTCAAGGGAATGTCGTCGGCTCTGAAATACTTGGAATGCGTTCAAAAGAGGCGTTTCTCGAGGAGGCACAACAGAGACTCAACATGCTGAACGATTAAAACCTATCACCCTATTCGTCCAACTCGCGCAGGCGGTTGAACCGTTTCAGTATGTACTCCGCTCAAGCACGGCTGTGTTATAATTCGGGTGTCGAAACACCGACATAAACAGGTGTTTGGGAGTGTTTTTGTGCGTTGTCATCGGTATTGACGCGAGCCGCCCGTTTCACGCATTTTGCGGGGCTCCTTCTATCGGAAAGAAAGGTACAAGCGGCTATGAGTCATGTTGAAGGTATCAAGCTGCAAGACTTTGAGGTAATCTGGTGCGACCGGAAGGTAGAGGCAATGAGTCATGTGGAAGGTGTCAAGCTGCGAGATCTTGTCGAGCATTTTGATTATCACGTCATTCGAGATTACGGGAAGATTGACAGGACTGTGATTGCGGTTGCTGATATTACGCGACCGGGGTTGCAGTTGGCGGGTCATTTCAAGCACTTCGGTCCTGATCGAATGCAGCTGATCGGCAATATGGAAATGGCATACCTGAAGACGTTGACGCCTGAAGAGGAGTCGGAGTGCCTCAGTCGCCTATTTGCGACGGGTATTCCCTGTCTGATTCTATCCCGGAGACATGAGCCCAGCGAGGTTATGCTACACTGCGCTGACAAATATGAGATTCCTATTCTGCAAAGCGATCATTCCACAGCATCTATCTATAGCTCGCTCGTCAAACACTTGAATGTCGAGCTTGCCCCGCACATTTCGATGCACGGCGTGCTTGTTGAAGTACTTGGGGAAGGCGTTCTCATTCTAGGCGAAAGTGGCGTCGGTAAGTCAGAGACCGCACTTGAGCTCGTCAAGCGCGGGCATCGTCTGATTGCCGACGATCTGATTGAAATTAGACGCGTCTCCGATACGACGCTCCTCGGACGCGCGCCCGAGAATATCCGACATATGATCGAAATTCGCGGCTTGGGCATACTCAATGTCAAAGAGCTTTACGGTGTTTCGTCCGTTAAGGTGCAGGACAACATCAACTTTGTTATCAACATGGAGTTTTGGGATGAGAATAAAGTCTACAATCGGCTCGGCATCGAAGATGAGGAGACAACGATTCTCGGCGTTTCCATCCCATCCGTGACGATTCCCGTGCGCCCGGGGCGGAATCTTGCCATTATTGTTGAATTCGCCGCCATTAATTTCCGTCATAAGAAGATGGGGCACAACGCGGCGAGAGAGCTTGAAGAACTAGTTTTTAAATCAAATAATTGATTTGTCGGCATTCGCGATCATTCAAGGAGATTGATGATGACACGCAAAGGAGAGAGCAAGTGAGCAAAGACGGGGTGAATGCCTCTGCCGTTGGCGATGCCGTATCCGTTCTCAGCAGCATAGAAAACGTATCGGTTGAGTGCAATGTGCCCATGGCGGAACTCACACGCTTTCGCGCGGGCGGTCGAGCCGATATCCTTGTTCAGCCGCATACGGTTGAGAGTGCGATGGAGCTGATCAGGGTTGTACAAACAAACGGCTTGCCTTTGACGGTTATCGGATGCGCTTCTAATATTCTTGTATCCGATCGCGGTATTCGCGGCGTGACGTGCCGATTGCATCCTTCGCTGAACGCCATACATCTAGACGGTAACAGTCTGTTCTGTCAAGCTGGTGCTCTGCTTTGCGACGTCGCGGCCTATGCGGCGAGACGCTCGCTCGGTGGGGTCGAATTTGCCGCGGGGATTCCCGGCTCGGTCGGCGGCGCCGTCTTCATGAATGCGGGTGCGTTCGGTGGGAGCATGTCGGATGTCGTGTGGAGAACGATGTTCATTGATGGCGACGGCAACATCGGGGAGATTGTCGGCGACGAACACGATTTCGGCTATCGCCACAGTTTTTTTATCGACTCGCCTGACGCCGTGATTCTTGAGACGGAACTCCGTTTAGAGCACAGGGATCTTTCGCTTATCTATGAAAAGATGGCGGAGAATGCCCATAGACGTTACAATACCCAACCGCTCGATGCATACTCCGCGGGCAGTGCTTTCAGGAGACCGGAAGGATTTTATGCAGGTAAACTGATTTCCGATGCCGGTATGAAAGGATACAGGCGCAATAATGCCGGCGTGTCAGCCAAGCACGCCGGGTTCATTGTAAATCACGGCGAGGCAACGGCGGATGAAATTGCTCAAGTTTTTAGAGATGTCCGCAAAGCAGTATACGATATGGAAGGTGTGATTCTCATGCCCGAAGTGAGACCGGTCGGTGAATGGGACGACGATCCTTTTGCTTTTGAGCGCTGATACCGCGAAATGTCTCTTACATTGAAAGCAGGTTTTCGTGCTACCCCATTGAAACCAAATACATCGGCAGACGTTTGGCGAAAAATTGAAAGGGAAGTTGGATGGAAATTACGATTGTTACCGGTTTATCGGGGAGCGGAAAGAGTTTAACGGCAAACTTGTTGGAGGACATGGGTTTTTTCTGTATCGATAATATGCCGCCTCAGCTCGTGGGCGATTTGACGCGCGTTTTATCGGACTGGCAAGCGACGACCGAGCTGCCTGCCGCCGATATGCGCCTCGCGCTCGTCATGGATACGCGAACGCCCGGTTTTGTTAAACATCTGCAACCCGTTCTCGATAATTTGAGAGACAGCGACGTTCCTGTTCGCATTCTTTTTCTTGAGACATCCGATATGGCGCTGATCAGTCGCTACAATCAGACTAGGCGCGATCACCCGTTGTCGCAAGGGCGATCTCTTGTAGAGGCGATTGCTTCGGAACGTAATATGTTAGCACCGGTCAAAGCGCTCGCCACGGACATCATAGACACGACAGGTCTGTCGAGCCGCGATCTGAGACAGAGACTCCAACAACTCTTCAGCCATGCCGGCTTGCACGATGAAATCACGATTTTTGTTCAGTCATTCGGATTTAAGTACGGGATACCGCCCGATGCGGACATTGTATGTGATGTCCGTTTCCTGCCGAATCCGTATTACCTTGATCATCTGAGACCGTTGTCGGGACTTGATCAACCCGTCATCGAATTTTTAGAGCAGTACCCCGAAGCCGATGAATATCTCGAACGACAGTGCGAGCTTTTTTGTTACACAATCCCGTTCTATATCCGCGAAGGAAAACAGCGGTTAAATATCGGTATCGGCTGCACGGGAGGACGTCACCGCAGTGTTATGTCCGCTGAGAGGATCGTCAATTATTTGAAAAAATCCGGTTTCAACGCTTTCGTGTTGCATCGCGATTTGCATCTAGATGTGAGACAGCGGCGTATCGATGCGATGGAATCCGATGAATCGTTTTCATGACTTTTTCCGCAGGTATTCGTAGAGAATTAGTCGATCGTTTTTCGGCGAGAGAGGAATCGCGCGAGTGGGCACTCGTGTCATTTGCCGTGTTTTCCGCTCTGTCCGGTTCCATCGATCAAGACGAGGAAGGATGGCGAGTTACCATTCGTGTTACGGGCTCTCACATCGCTTCAATGCTTGAGGATATCGCTAGGTCGCTTTCCCTTCCGATTTGTGAAAAAAAGACGGGAAGACGCGATGTGTGCCTGACGTTTGTCGTTTCAGTTGTAAGACGTGCACTCTTATTTTTCGATTTTGATCGCTGGTGGGAATGGACAGGCGAACAAGGTCTCGAGGTTATTTTCTCATCCTTTTTTCTCGCATGCGGCGTGATGTCGGATCCGGCGACGGGACGTTATCGTCTGGCCTTTTCCCCCTATTCAGAGGGCTCGATTCCCCTCATGAAGCATTTGTTTAACCGCGCTGAGCTGAATCCGAAAGAATCGCGACATCAGGGTAAACAGCTGCTGTTTTTCTCTAAGGGAGAAGACATTGCGCAATTTTTATTGTTGTGCGGTGCGCACCTCACCTTGTTGAGATTCGAAGAACTGCGGAGTGAGAGGGAATTACTCGGACAAGTGAACCGTCTTGTCAATTTTGATGAGGCGAATGCCAGTCGTCGCGCTCAATCGATTTCTGAACAGCTTAGCGCCATCGACACGATTGAACGAATACGCGGACTCGACTCACTTGCCCCGGTTCTTGCAGAGGCAGCAAAAGCGAGATTAGAGAACAGAGGCGCTTCGCTTGAGGAACTGGGTGCCGGCATGGTGCCGCCTGTGAGCAAGTCGGGGATGAGTCACCGCTTTGCAAAAATTCGTTCTCTCGCTCTCGCTCTTGAAAGCAAGGAGCGACGTGAACAATCTGAGTGATATAGAGTGGTATACTAAAGCCGATCAACCCATCGACGTTTTACGTCAAGTAGTGACCGATTGATGTGTGGTGAGATGCATCAGTCTCTGCGATAGTGTCGATTGGGTCGTAATGCTTTTACACAAAGTGATGGCGGTGTTTAGGATATGATGGACTACTTAGAAGGCTTTCTAATAGGATCAATATGGAGTGACACGGATTACCGAACGCGTCGACACTACCATGCGCATGTTTTTCTCGCCGCTTTGATGGGTGCCGCTTTCACGTTTTTTCTCTTTTTTCCGGACAAGATGTCAAAGTGGGTCGTCGTTCCGCAACCGCTCTCCCTTGTTTTCCTTATTTTTCTGATTTTGGCAACGCCAATTATTTCAAGTATTTATTATCGCGTGCCTTTTTACGTCAGACCCTTCCTTTTGCTTTTGTACATCATGAAATACGTGCTGCTCTTCTATACGCTCGTCCATTTTTTCTTTCCGCTTGTCACGGTTGATCGTGCGAATTTTTCCGATCTCTTGTTCGCGCGCATCGATGACCGCATGACTCGTTCGCTTGATCGATTCAGCGATTCCGGCAAAGTTCTTACGACGGTCGCCGGTGTGCTTATCGGAGCTTTTTGGATTATTGCCGAAGGTCTTCTCGTCGTACTTATTCTGATTGCCGTACCGCTTGCCGCCATTTGTCTTCTGAAAGGTATACGCTATGTCCTTGACATCGTCCTATACGAGCTGATCGATCGTTACGTTCTCAAGGACGGTCCGGCAAGGACTGATGAGGTCCCGTGGCTCGGAAGCGTTGTTGATGATGATGAAGAAGAGGGCTCGACCGGAAGCACACCGATCTTGTTTCCCGGATCGGGAGGGCGACAGAAAGAAACTGACGTTACTAAAAAGAGACAAGATGTTGCATATGATGGCGGTATGATCAATAGGTTCCGCCTGATCCTGAAGAATAGACTTCGATCTTTCCGACGCGGACTACGTAACATATCTCTACGTGGGAAGAAGTGGAAAAATCGCGTCCCGGTCAAGAGAGGGGTAAGAACGAAAACGGAAGATTAAAAGATTGGAGGTTATCGCACTGTAATTCCTCGTTCGTAAAACGAGTTTGTGCGGCGAACATTCTCATGAACAACGAATACAATCCAAATCGACACAATTCCGCAAATCAGAACGAGGAGGAGCATATCCGTTCAGACCGACCTTCTACCAATGAGAGTCCGTACTACGCTCAAGGAGATCACTCGAACTACGGAGGGGCACCGCCACCTAAAAAGGGCACGAGCGGTGTCGCTCTCGGTGTCATTATCGTCGGGTTGGTGGCTGTTTTGCTGTTTTCCGCCATTGCGGGATTTCTCCTTTTTCTCTATAAAGGCTATGACAGGCTTAAAGAGCCCGCGGAGGTAACTGAAAGCTTACCGCCCGATAAGCCAATGCCCTCGAAGCCTCTTATAGATGATGAACCGTTACCATCCGGCAGTGAAGGAGTCGATCCGCACTTCAATTTAGAGGATTTCGCGCGCCCTGCGCCGCAAGAGGGCAAAGAGATTCTCTCAATCCCCGAGATTGTCAAGAAAGCGAAACCTGCTGTCGTCGCGATCTACACGAACATTGTGGTTGATCGCGGCGCATATTTCGGACTGATCGAGAGTACGGTTGCCGGGTCAGGTTTTATTATCACGGAGAACGGCTATGTCGTAACTAATGCACACGTTGTCGAAGATGCCCGAAGTGTTATCGTGTATTTAGAGGACGAGCGCACGTATGAGGCGACGGTCGTCGGCTCGGATGCCTATGCGGATATTGCCGTCTTGAAAGTTGATGCGGAGGGTCTTCCGACGGTACAGCTCGGCGATTCAGATAAATTACTCGTCGGCGAAATAGCGATCGCCATAGGAAACCCGACGGGGAATTTGAGAGGAACAGTAACGTCAGGCATCGTCTCAGCAGTTGATCGCGAAATGCAGGAATCTCCGATTCCCCTCATTCAGACGGATGCCGCTCTCAATTCCGGCAATTCGGGCGGCGCGCTGCTCAACGCATACGGCGAGGTGATCGGGATTAACCAATTGAAAATTGTGTATGCCGATTCGGGGAGAGATGAGCCGATCATCGGGATCAGCTTTGCTATCCCATCCAATGCTGCTAAACCCATTATCGAGAGTCTCATCCGTACCGGTAAGTATGAATGGCCAATGATGGGCATCACTGTATCAACGGTGCAGGAGGAGCTTGCTGAACAACAAGATATGTATTATCCAGGCGTCGTGGTCGTCTCCGTCGAGAAAAACGGACCGGGTGACAAAGCCGGGTTGAAAGCGGGCGACGTGATTACAAAGATAGGCGATACAAGGGTGACGACGACGCGGGAGTTATCAAACGCTAAGAATGAATATAGGGTAGGCGAGACGGTCATTCTTGAAGTGTATCGAGCTAAACGCGTGATTGAACTTTCTATAACGTTCGGTTCGTCTCGGTAATATCGACTGCAAGGAGTGTCAATGCGAGGTCGCGGTTGGGCGCGTGACATTATTTCTCACTTTGTTATCGTATCTCTTTTAGGGGTAGGACTCTTTTTGTTGCACAAAAAAGCGATGAATACGCCCGAGCTAAAGGATGAGAGCTGGATATCAACGGTCTTTACAATTGCAATCATCCTATTAGCTCTGATGGTCTTCGTTTTTATCGGACAGGTTTTCACGCGCGTGAGATTGGAGCGATTTCGCCCCGGGAACGCTGAAAGCCTAGCTCGTCTTGAGCGTATGCGTCGCTTTCATTTGCCTGAACGATACCGAAAACTACAGGAAGCATGGCATGACGCGAGGCAGGATCTTTGTAGGTTTTATATCAATAAGGGGTGGATTCCCACCGAACGAAAGCCTTTTGACATCATTTTACAGCGTCGTCGCAGGATCCCGTCTTTCGGGCGAGAGCCTTACGTTGATCGCCTGTTCGTTTTCTACCACCCCATGCTTAACGTGCTCATCGTCGATCAGACGCTGAACCTGTGTGAACGCCTGATCAAGAGGAGCTACAAGACTGCGCCCGCCCCGAGAAACGCGATCGTGTTTCTGACCGATATGAGCAACTCGGAAGAAGTTACGTCGGCAGCTGCGGGTATCGTAAACTACCTCTGTCGACTTGAGAAGAAGACGAGTCTCTATCCGCTGTTAGTTGATTTCAACGGCGGGAGGTTATACTATCCGATCGATACGACGCTCGTTCGTAAACCTCACCGCATGTTTTACTTTAAAGCGCGCCTCGAACTGACGCGCTTCGTCCGTCTGCAGGTTCCGAAGGAAACTCGCCAAACGAGTCGTCCAAGGACAGAGCGTATGAACTATCGTTACCCGCCTAGGAAGTAATCTGCTAAATTCGCATTCGGATCGTGTCTGCCGACGAGCAATTCACCCTTTGAACAGCTGAGCAACGTCGTGACACCCGGACCGTGACCTGAAACGACGCAATTCGAATGTACGATCACGCCGAGTGTGCACGCGCCTTTTTTATACTGACGTCCGAACTTATTGTCACAATCATGTAGCAGGACGATATCGCCGAAGCGTAGTTTATCAAGACCATGTTCTTTCAGTGCGTCGAGGTCGCCGGTCATGATATCGTAGTCGC
>JAAZMK010000178.1 GCA_012798865.1 Clostridiaceae bacterium
ACTGGCTCTCGCCTGCTACTATGGCTTCTGCTGACTTCTCATCGTTCGTTGTTACTACTTCCTCGCCGATGAGACCTCCCGGGGTAAGACGCTTCATCTTTCCTTCCATTTACCTGCCGCATTTACACTCTCGGTTCCGGGTAACTTTTGGGTTTAGCTTGTTAGGCAGCCTTGCCCAACCTCGATATGCCTGATGCGGTTCGTATTCCTCAGGCCGGAATTGTGCCGCAGACTTCCTTCAGATTCCGCCTCGCGACGGACACCCTTGTCCTTGGCTTGCACTTGGTCGTTACCTACCCGTGCAGGGGACTTGCACCCCCCATATGATGCGCCATGCCCGGCACACAAAGTAAGAAGGAGGGCTTGTTAACCCTCCTCCCTTCGTTGAACCTAATTATTTCTCGAACCAGAACACAGATGTATTACTGGTTGTATGAAAATTTCGAATTTGATAAAGAATTTCAATTGTTATCAGTCAAGCACCGTCTTTCCATCTTTAACGCGAACAAGGAAGCTACTACGCACTGCTTGTCCTTTTTCATCAAATTTCAGATGACCAGTAATCCCGGCATATTCGACACCTTGCAGTGCTTTTTGCAGACTCTCACCGTTGATATCTCCGCTAATACCTTTCATCGCTTCTGCAAGCACACAAACCGCATCAAATCCTTTGGTTCCTTCAGGCATCTTGCGCCACAAGAGATCTTTCTCTTGCCACTTATCTACGAAATACTTGTGTAATTCCTGTGATGCGGCAGCTTCCGGTATAGCAGGGTTAAAGAATGCAATGGACCTCAATCCTTCAGCAATATCAGCCCCAACTAGTTCAATGATGCCATCCGTAAAATCCGAGCCACCCGAAGTAAGGACTGGCAAGTCCACGCCGAGATCTTTCATCTGACGCAAAATTAAAATAATAAGACTAGAATCCGCTGTGAGAATGATTGAGTCTGCACCTGAATTTTTGATTGTAGTAAGTTGAGAATAGAAATCAATTGCATTGCCCTCGAAATACTCTGAGCAAACAATCTCTCCGCCCTGTCTTTCAACGACCTCTGTAAATTCCTCTTCAGCACCGCGCCCCCAATCGGTATTGACACCTAATAATGCAACTTTGTTAAAACCGATTTCTGGCAATATCTCCTCAACTGCTTGGGCTTCCTGCCTTGTTGTTGCCGCAATTCTAAAAACAAAAGGATTGCCCGCTTCAGTAATTTTAGCGGCACTAGCAGTTTCGACTACAAGGGGAACTTTGTTAGACTCAACTGCAGGCATTACCGCTAATGTCGCAGAGCTACCGCAACAACCGACTATAGCCACAACTTCATCCTGTAACATTAGCTTGTTGGCAGCATTAAGAGACTCGGCCGGGTCATTTTTGCCGTCAGCGATGATTAACTCTATTTCTCTTCCGTTAATACCACCTTTTTCATTGATCATGTTGGCGGCAATTTCGGCACCTTTGGACACTGCCTGACCCGTTTCGGCAGACGCACCAGTCTGAGGGCCAATGACACCTATTTTTATCTTTCCTTTTGCCTTTGATGGAGCACATCCGATTAATGCAATAGCAATCAGTAGGATGAACAGCCACAGCATCCCTTTAATAACCTTTCTACTCATTTGTTGCTTCTCCTTTTCTAGCGATATCAAGTTCTCTATTCTCATAACAACTAACCGCCAAGATATAATTCTTTAATCCTGGGATTCGTTGCCAATTCCTCTGCCGATCCTGACAAAGAAACCTTTCCGTTTTCCAGACAATATGCTCTATCTGAAAGTTTTAATGCCAGTTTTGCATTCTGCTCCACTAAAAGAATCGTCATCTTTTCTTTCTTAAGCTCGAGAATAATGCGAACAATGTCTTGGATAATAATTGGAGCCAAACCCAATGAAGGCTCATCCAACATCAGAAGTTGCGGTCTTGCCATCAATGCACGAGCAATCGCAAGCATTTGTTGCTCTCCACCGCTAAACGTGCCTGCAGCTTGCTTTTCACGTTTCTGCAGAATTGGAAACATAGCATAAACTCGTTCTAAGGACTGCTTGATAACTTGTTTGTTGTTTTCTGTAAAGGCTCCCATTAACAGGTTTTCATAGACAGTTAACTGTGGAAACACATGTCTTCCTTCGGGACACATAACAATACCCTTTTTAACGATCTCATAGGCACGCAATCCATCAATGCGTTCTCCACGGAATGTAATTAAACCCTTGGCAGGCGGGCGCAAACCGGATATCGTTCTCAGCGTTGTTGACTTGCCTGCACCGTTAGCACCTATCAGAGACACGAGCTCTCCCTCGTTTACATTGATCGATACTTCATGCAATGCCTGTACTGTGCCATAAAAAGTGTTGATATCTTCTACCCTTAGCATCTAAATATCCCTCATTCACTAAAATCCATGATATCGCCACCAAGATAGGCTTCAATGACGTCTGGATTTGTCTGTATTTCACTAGGCAGACCTTCAGCAATTTTAGTGCCATTTGCGAGCACCAATATTCTGTCTGAGATGCTCATTACAAGATTCATATCGTGTTCTACAAGGAGAATTGTGATACCCTCATCACGCAATAGCGCTATTAACCCCATTAACTCAATGGTCTCCGTCTCGTTTAGACCGGCAGCCGGCTCGTCCAGCAGGAGCATATCAGGCTTAGCTGCTAAGGCAATACCAATTTCAAGCAATCGTTGTTCTCCGTAAGGTAGGCTATCTGAAAGATGATTCGCCTTATTTTCTAGCTTGAGAAGAGCTAAAATCTCATAGGCTCTCTTCTCAGCAACTTGCTCCTCAGCTCGGACTGAGGGTGCATTGATCAGCACATTGAACAAATTGGACTCTAATGTCCGGTGTTGAGCTATCTTCAAGCTTTCCAAAACTGAGACGTTCGAGAACAGACTAGTAATCTGAAAAGTGCGAACTAATCCTTGTTTCGCGATGGTAGCTGCAGGTAATCCAGCGATCTCTTTCCCTTTGAAAATAATACTTCCTTCGCTTGGCTTATATGTCCCGGCAATAACATTAAACAATGTTGTTTTGCCAGCCCCGTTAGGACCAATAATCGATACAATCTCATTTTGTCCAACGTTGAATCCAACGTTATTTACAGCAACCAAGCCGCCAAAACGTTGCACCACACCTTCAACCTTAAGAATACTCATGCAAGGCTCCTCTCTTTTTCTTGATAATCCTTGCGAAGGACGGTACAATTCCTCTTTTCATAAACAAGATAGAGAACATCAGAATCAAGCCATATATCAGCATCCGATAGTTGTCGATTGCTCTTAGCCATTCGGGTAACAATGTAAAGATGATCGCCCCCACAATGGGACCGAGCACCGTACCTTTTCCACCTACGATTACCATTACAACTATGGTTACCGTGTTAGAGAGCAGGAATAAATCCGGACTAATGAACGTCACATAATGTGCATAGAAGGATCCTGCGATGCCGGCGATACAAGTACTGATCATGAAAGCTAAAACCAAAAACCGCTCACTATGTATTGCAACTGCATTAGCAAGCGGTTCGTTCTCGTTCATTGCAATAAAGGCTCTACCAAACCTTGAGTTTTTGATACGCCAAATGATATACGACACCAACAAGACGAGTAACAGGATAAAGTAATAGTAGTGTTTGTAGGTAAAATTAACACCGAAAAGTTTCACAGGACTTATGCCTTGGAGACCAAGGGGACCGTTAGTTAAGCTCATCCAGTTGTTCGTCACCAACCTCATCACCTCGCCAAGCCCTAATGTAACGAGGACAAATGCCGATCCGCGAACACGAAATGTTAGCTTGCCAATCAGATACCCTAAGAACGTCGTTGCCAATCCCGCTGCTGGCATTCCTAGCCAAATAGGAATTCCCAACCTCACACTTAACAGGCCGGAAATATATGCACCAATACCGTAGAAAGCAGCGTGTCCCATTGAAAGCTGGCCAACCAAACCGATCATAATGTTTAACGAGGAGGCAAGCAGTGTCCAAATCCCCGCCATGATAAGCACATTGAGAACGTAGTTATTGGTAACAACAACAGGAACTGCCAAGAGGATTAATACAGGAATCGTTTGCAGGAGTTTCGTCGTAGTTTTATTCATTTTCATGCATGAACCCCCTTCTTTCTTTTTCGAGACATCAATCCCTCGGGCTTAAAAAGAATGACGAGAATAATAATTAAATAGCCAAATGCATCCTTGTAACCTGAAGCAATGTATCCCGCCCCCAAACTCTCTACAACGCCTAAGAGTAATCCTCCGAGGATGGCACCACGAACATTTCCTAATCCGCCAGCAGTAACCACAGCAAATGCCTTGCTTGTCGCTAATGCACCCATCGTTGGCGATATTACAAAGAGCGGAGCTAAGAGAAACCCTCCGGCGGCTGCCAAAGCCGCGCCAAAACCGAACGTTATGGAGTACACTCTTTCAATATTTACACCAACAACTTCTGCTGCTTCCATATCTTGGAAAGTAGCACGCATAGAACGCCCGGTCTTTGTTCTTCCGATGAATAAGCTAGTAAAAATGATGATAGTTAGTGAGATTAAAAAAACCAAAATCCTATCGGTGCTGAAAACTACATCACCAATTGAGAAAGTTTTCAAGTCAACTAGGGTTGGAACCGTTTGAGTTGCCCCGCCCCAAATGAGTAATGCAGCATTCTGCAAAACTATTAAAAACCCTATCGTCATAAGCATTGAGCTGGTCGATGACTCTTTTCGAAGAGGGCGAAGAAACAACTGCTCAAAACCAATACCTAAAAAGAGAATTAGCACGAACGTAAAAAGCATCGACAAAACTGGATTAAGTCCAAGTATTGCCCAGAGAGTGTAAAGAAAATAAGCACCTAGCATATAGAATTCGCCATGAGCAAAGTTAACAATTCGCATGATGCCAAATATTAAGGTCATTCCCATGCCGATCAGAGAATAGGTACCTCCAATCACAATGCCATTAACCAAATACTGAAAGAAAACAGTCATATAGCTACCTTCCTTCCTAATAGTTTATAAAGTTAAGGTACGATCTAATTGACGAATATTTTGTCTCCGAATAAACTTGCCATAACCAGCAGAGCCAATTAATTTTCCTCTGTCGTAAACTACTGTTCCACGCACAACCGTTTTCATGACCTTTCCCTTAAACTTCATCCCGTCAAACGGTGAATACTGCGCCATGCTGTGCATAGACTTGCTATCGTATATCCACTCTGCATCACAGTCTATGATCGTAAAATCGGCATCGGCTCCTATGGCCATACTTCCCTTTTTGGGATACAAGCCGTAATGCTTTGCAGGATTTTCGCTTAGAACTTCCACCAAACGTTTTAAGCCGATCCTGCCCTTATTCAGACCTTCACTCACCATGATTGGCACAATTGTTTCGACACCAGGAATTCCCGGAAAGCTATTCCAAATCGTCATGCCTTCCGCCGTTTTTTCTGATGCAATCTCATACGGAGCGTGATCAGTAGCAACAAAATCGACAGCACCATTTCGAAGTTTTTCCCAAAGTATCTCGTTATCGTTAACCGTTCTGAGAGGGGGAGCAATTTTGGCAAAAGACCCCCACTTCCCCATAGATTCTTCAGCATTAAGAACGAGATAGTGCGGGCAAGTTTCTGCTGTTACATCTATACCGCGCATCTTACCGGCTTCTATCAGCTTGGCACCGACACCTGTACTCATATGCACAACGTGCATCCTTGCCCCTGAATACTCAGCAAAACTAATGCACAATTCGATCGCAGATTTTTCCGCCAATTCCATCCTTGCTTCTGCCCAAGCAACCGAATCCATCCTCCCTTCTTCACGTAACTTGTTTACAAAATAATCACAAATTGTGTAGTTCTCTGTGTGCACACCCAAAGGCAGCCCAGTCTCTGCAACAACTTTAAAAATTTCCAAGAGTTCCGCATCATTGCTACGGGGATACGATGGTACCGATGGAGTCATATAAGCTTTAAAACCGACAACACCTTCATCTGCCTGTTTTTGAACATTATCGAGCTTCCCCTGGCGAACATCTTCCCCGGTAACTCCACCCCAGAGTGCATAATCCACCATGGCTTGCCCATCAATAGCTGCTATTTTATTCATCATGCTATCAACATCACGCACTGAGGGAATACTACAGCAAGGCATGTCAATAACCGTAGTAACTCCGCCCGCTGCCGCAGCGCTTGTTCCCGATAGAAATGTTTCGCGGTGGCAAAACCCAGGATCCATAAAATGCACATGTGAATCAATACATCCAGGTAACGTTAAAAAGCCTTCCGCATCAATTTCGTTTCCTCGCTGAATACATCCACTATCCTCAATGAAACCAACAATCTTCTCATTGTTGACCAAAATATCGCACAAAATTGTCTCTTCCCCGAAAGGAATGCGCGCATTCTTCACTACCAAATCGACCTGCATAATATTTCCTCCTAAAACTTATTTCTTTACGCGTAAATACCGGGATTCGTTGTAGAATTCATAATTAATTCACATCCATGTATGCTTATTATTTTGTGTGGGATTAGTGAAGGGTAAGCGAGAGAGTCAAAAACATCCAATTTGATTCTTCTCAATCTATTAAAATCTACCTCAAGATCTCCCTTTAACAGATACAGAAATTCCTCACCCGGGTGAGAACTGTATTCTTGGGGACAGTATCCCGCAGGAACAGTCATTATATGAACGTTCGTGTTCACAAGATTTGGATCTGTAAGATACTCAAGTAAAACACCATCGCTTCTCAATATATGATCACGCCCCTCTTTTTTTACAGCTGAGATGTTCAATATCCGTTCTTGAATGAAAAAGGCGTACAAAGGAACATTAAGCGCATTGCCAATGGCCTCAAGAACTCGCAAGTTCATATTGACACTATCGTTTTCAATCTGCGAAAGATATGAAACAGATATGTCTGCCTTCTCCGCCAGTTCCTTTAGGGTCATATTTTTATCTGTTCGAATGTTACGAATCATCTTTCCAACATTAAGCATTCTTCAGTTACCTTGCGATTGATTTCGGTGACATCAAACTTATTTGATGTTATCGTAACGAGATTCTACATTTTTAGCAATTATTTGTCAAGCGAAATCTTAAAAATGATGCAAAACCGACAAAAACCAACAAAATCCGACAAAAAAAGCAAAAATCAAAGTTTTCCCCAAAAACGTTAATTGGGAGATTCTGAAGACCCTTGAAAAATGATATCTGGACTATACGACAAACAAAAAACGCACAAAACTAAAGCATGCGAAGTTCGTTGACCTTTTACTATAGATTACGAGAACCAGCCAAGGGCGCGAGAAACAGCTTTTCTCCAAGCTTTTAGTTTTTCTTGGCGCACTTCTTCGGTCATCGCCGGTTCAAAAACGCGGTCGATCTTCCAGTGAGCCTTTAATGTCTCCACACTGTC
>JAAZMK010000089.1 GCA_012798865.1 Clostridiaceae bacterium
ACTAATTCCTGCGGCAGAAACGCACCTGAGATGAAGGACAGTCCGAGTGAGAAGACGGTGCTGATGGCTGAGATGGCGGCACGATTGCGCGTCAAACTCGAAATGATATTGCTTATCGCCAACACGCAAAGTGCGAAAACCAGATAATTCACGGCAAGGCGACCTAGCTGCCCTGCCGTGACTTGGCGATGAAGTGTAATCTGCGCCAAACCGAAGAGAACAGCAGCGGAGACGTACACGACAATCCCCGATCCCAAATAGAGCTCAAACACACGCTTGCTTATCCTATACGGAGAAGCGATCGATCGCTCGAAGATGCCGGGGCGCGTGAAAGCTTCGTGGACGAGCGGAAGAACGCCAAACGATACGGCCATCAAGACGTATGCAGCTCCCGACATCGAAGCGACGACTGAAGAGAGACCGCTCGCCAGCCCGTCTACGTCGTCGTCCGGAACGTCGACCTCAACCTTCATCTCTTGCTCAAGCGTCTCGAAAAGAGATGCGCGATCGATAGAACCGTCTTCCAAGCGATATGCCTCGCGGAACCGAAAAAACGCCTCCGCCATCGCTCCGGCGTAGTAACCCGCGCTCGACTTCTGATCTGCGAGAACAACAGGCGATGCCTTTTCCTCATTGGGAAACAGATAGGTCGCGTCGGCACGTTCCAAGAATATTTCTTCCCGCGCTTCCTTTTCCGTCAATGTTTGATGTATCACCTTGTGTCCCCGACTCTCCAGCCATGCGGCGAAGTCGTCCGCCTCCATATTCTCGGAAGATGCGGAAATGACGACCTTCATCTTCGTCACCTGGAATGTTCGAGTCGGATCACCTCCGAAGCTTTGCCCGATAAGAACGGCCAATACCATGAAAATAACAAAATACGGCAGGACAGCGTAGCTGTTCTTCACCAGCAGTTTCATGTAAGTCTTAAGTACCGTCATGTTCATGTCTCACAAGCTCTTGAATTGTCGTTTTCGCATAAAGATAATCGATACGATGCAGAGGATCAATCCAGCAACGACAAAGATTAGGATGTTCTCCGTGAACTCCTTCGTCGATCCGAGTACGTTGAGGCGGTAAATCGTACGACTGATCATGTTGACGGGGTTGTAACGATTGAGCCACGGGAGGTTGTTTTCGACATAGAGGCGAAAGCCGGGTCCCATCATGCCGGAAGCGGCGCTCAGAAGAAGCATGAGAGCGATGCCGAGCGGAACTTTCGCCTTAAGAGACCAACGGTTCGATGCGCCGATAAACAGACCAATGGAGATGCCGAAAAAGCTTGCGGTCAGCACGAGAAGCAACGTTCTCACAGGATCCGCGAGATAATCGACCTTCCACACCCATTTCAGATAAAGCAAAAGACCGATCGTTTGCAGAGAGCTCATCGCGACGCCCGAAACGAGTCCCGCGCTCACGTACGAAAGACGCGAGATCGGTGTGGTCGAGAGACGCGCGGCGAGTGACGACAAGTTCGCTTGCACGTGGTGAACGATCGAGATGCCGGAGAAATATCCGTACAACGCAAACATCCCGATCGATGCGCTCAATGTCACGTATAACATGCCCTGCTCTTGGTCGCCTCGTTCGACATATTTCCTCGTAAAATCGAGCGAACGACCGGAGGCATAAACAGAGCCCACTTTCTTCAATTCAGATCCTATCTCGCTCAAAACCGTTTCATTCATTCCCTTGCCGCGCACGAGAAGCACGCCGTCCGCCCGATAGATGCCGTCGACATCCTTGTCACGCAACAATTTGAGCGCTTCATCGCCCTCCGCGTCCTTGACATCGAGAACATCGATCTGCCGCAAAACATCGGCATACGGGTGTCCCGGCTCGACAGCGACCGCGATGGATTTCTGCTCCGACTGGATACCGGAAAAGGCGACAGCCATGAGAGACAACAGCAAAATGGGGTAGATAAAACTCCAGAAAAGGGTACTTTTATCCTTAAGACTCATCTTTACGTTGAGCGCCATATGAGAGAAAAAACGCTTCATGTACTAGTCCCTTAGCGCTTTCCCCGTCAGCTTCAGGAAGACATCGTTCAGTGTCGGAAGTTCGCTGTAAAGGGATGAGTAGTAGATCTCATTGTTTTTGAGTTCTTCGAGAAGGGAGGAAAGACGGTGCCCCGGAGGTGTCAGCAAGATAACGGCTTTCCCGTTTTCTTCGGTGACATCGACGACACCGGGGATGTTGCTGATTAACTTCAGCACGGCATCCGACGGATGTGTAAGGACGAGGTGAACCGCCTCCGTCGGATCGACAAGGTCGATCAGTTCTTCGAGCGTCCCGGACGCCATATTGCGCCCTTCATCCATGATCACAATCCGATCGCACAGCTCCTGCGCTTCTTCTAGGTAGTGCGTCGTGTAGAGAACCGTGGAACCGTTCCGATTCATCTCCTTGATGCCTTCGAGTATGAAATTGCGACTCTGTGCGTCAACAGCGACGGTCGGCTCGTCAAACATAACAAATTCAGGGCGGTGGGCAATGCCGCAAGCAATATTAAGGCGGCGCTTTAAGCCGCCCGACAACTTTTTGGCGGCAAACTTCGTATATTTTTCAAGCCCAACGAATGCAATCGCCTCACGCACCATCTCATCGCGCTTGACGTTGTTCTGTTCGTACAGCCCGGCAAAGTAGCGGATGTTGTCAATCACCGACAATTCGGCGAAAAAGGAAAGATCCTGCGGAACAAAACCGATCCGCTGTTTCGTATCCATATCATCGGGAGAAACGCGACGACCGAAAACCTCGACCTCGCCCTCATCATAAGAAAGAAGTCCCAAAAGGCAATTGATGGCAGTTGACTTTCCAGAGCCGTTGGGACCGAGAAGTCCGACAATTTCGCCTTCATTTATTTCGAAGTTAAAACGGTTCAATGCGACAACTTCCTTGTAGCGCTTGACCACTTCCTTCATAGCACAAACTTTCACGGCGCTGCACGACCTCCTGCGATTCATTATCGAAAATGCTATTTGATCATTAGTCTTCCAGGCGAATTAGTCAG
The DNA here is from genome assembly GCA_012798865.1 of Clostridiaceae bacterium. Lineage (GTDB taxonomy): Bacteria > Bacillota > Clostridia > Saccharofermentanales > DTU023 > UBA4923. The sequence goes on from JAAZMK010000089.1 coordinate 3,017, forward strand.
CACAAAACTTCCCGTCCGACGAACAATTTCATCGTACGAAAATCCTGTTAATCATCTGGAACGAGAGTGTAATTTATTAATTAATTTACGAGTGGTAAATTTACGAATGGGCAACCCGAGAGCAGATCGCCCGCCGTTCTCTTATGTCGTATGTTTAGCCAACGAACTCCCTTTCCGACCGCGAACAATCGCTATCGGAAGATACGGACGGGGTAAACCGCATAGAATATTCCCTCATCTGATCGAGAAGATCTCGACCCTCGGCGATGTAGTTCCGGTATATCATGCATGTTTCTTCAAGCTGCTCTTTTTTCGCCTCAAGCCCCCTGAGAACTTCTTGGAATGCCTCCTCCTCATCGCGGCGCTTGGCTCTGTAAAAAAACAGTTCTTGTTCGGCGCGCACTTGGGCGGAATGGATGATCGCTTCGCCTTCGAGGCGCGCTTCACGGAGAATGTCTTCCGTGCGGTTAAGTTCCTTTTCACGCTCTCTGTAATAATCGAGCTGCGTTTGAAGCTCTTGAAGCTGTGATCCCGACTCTGCCATGTGTTCACCTGATACAGCAACTGGGACACTCGTGGCTACCGGCAAATCTGATTCGATGAAACCTTCTCCATTCGCCTTTTTTTCATCGGTTTCATGTTTGATTTCAGGTAGCGGCTCTTGGGGACTCCATTTTGCATGAAATGCCTCCAACTTGGCAGGGTCACCCGCCGCTGCGAATAGCTCCGTTTTCATCTGTTCGATGGTGAGATATTCCTCTGCTACAAGCTCTTGGGACACCTCGCGCGCTCGAACCAACAAATCTTTGAATTTGTTATAAACATCCGTCTTGTCGTAGCCGAACAACGCCGTCTTGATATCGAGCTGTTTTACAAAAGGGACCATTTCTTGGTCAAAACGATATTTTACGACTGTTTCCATGAGCATTCTCCTATCTTTGCACGTTGTCGTACAGAAATCGCATTTCAATTATCCTTAATGATACAACATTGGCACCGCGTTATTCACGTGTCGCATGCAAATTCTTTTTCCCCTCTGTGTTTGAGCTCTGTGTTTGCCAAGACTGTTTCGGCGTATCCCGCTGTCGTGTTCATGGTCGCCTTCCAGCGGTCGTCCCGCCGCCACCATTATAGGAGAGCAGGCGGGCGCACGTTATGTTCCTGTATGCGTTTTCTTCTCAGCTCCTCTTGTTTTTTATTGCGTTTATTGCGCTTCAAAACTGCGTAGGCGGCAATAGCGACAAAGCCCGCAACGGTCATTCCAATACCCGTCCCAAAACCGACAGGAACGAAACGCGCCGAAACAGTGTGTTCGCCCGCACTGAGAGGCACAATGATGAAGCAGTCTCGAATCGCCATCGATTCCGTCACTTGACCGTCAACCCTGAATGTCCATCCGGGATTGATCGTCGTCGGAAGGAAGAGATAGCCCGTTTCCGGGGCGGTAATCGTCCCATCAAAATAACCTGATCCGAAAGAATCGAGCTTGAGCGGATAAGTTGCCAGTCTTTCACGTGAAATGTTCCACGCTTCTTCGTCAAGCCGGTACACACAAGCGCGAAACTCGCCTTCGACCGCATTTTCCGCACTCATACTGACTCGGAAGTGAAGCTTCGTCCCTTCCTCTAGAAAACCAACGTCACCAATCCCGCGTTTGCTGCCGCCCAACTGGAAAAATTGATCATCCCCGACAAATCCGTTGCTGTACGTGATGCCGACTGAGAAATCCTCCCACGCGATGTAGTAGATTCCGTCCTCGGGAACATCGTATACGAGAAAAGCCCACTCATGGTTGCCCTTCTCGCGCACGACACGGAACGAATACGGCTCGTACGAAGGTTCGACAAAACACCCCTCCATCTCCCACGGCACAAACGAATCTTTGACAAACACATTCGCTTCACCGCCGAGAGCGCGTAGCAGTTGATTTTGAACGTCGAGATGATCATCCGGAAGTATTTCGCCGTCGAGATATCCGGCATTGGACGATACAAAAAAGCCGAAGGGCAGCGCATCTCGGTTTTCGTACAGCCTTGTCTCCTCTCCTGTCGCGACAAGTGTCCGCGTGCGATCATCAAACACCCTGTTATCTCTGACGATAAGATGATTGATCGACAAAATGCTGTCCATAACGATCGTCGATTCTTTATACTGCATGCTGTTGACGCCGTTTGTCGGGTATCCCAAGTCGGAAAAATAGTTGATCGAAGCCTGCGGGAATGGCGAGGCGAAGAGCGAGAGTCCGTTCGTTCCGAACAGGAATGGGTCGTTGACACACGTATCCGGGAGAATCTCTGCGCGCCACGGGAGCCCCTTATACTCGCGCTTCAACGCCGCAACGTACTCGTAGACCTCCGTCGCATATGAGTTACTAGTATAATACTGGCGATCGCCCAGAGGAGCGACCTGCTGGTAAAGCGCGGCGCTCGTAATCGCGTGGAACAACACCTCCAACAACATGAATGCGAACAGGAGAATCAACGCACGGTGATAACGGATCTTGCCGAAGCGCATCCGCTTGTCGAGGACGGGCAGTCGCTTGCGCTTGATCCGTCTCTGATGCCACAACTCATTCCACGATGAGAGAAGTCGTCGAGACAAAGATGGCAACGCGGTCAACGTTCCGCTCACTTTCCGGTCGTCAGAATGCCCTTCCCGTTGTTTTGCGCGGTTAGAAAGTCCTAAAGCGGTCTTTTTGCTCGCGCGAAGACCGCAGCGCTCGCGAATCCCCCCTCGAACAAACAGCTGATAATGGACTCCTCTCTGAAGAAACGACGTGTTCTCCGGTTGCCCATTGGTCCCTTCGTCCCCGAGATTTCGACGACGGACAGGCTTTCTGAAATCGGCAATAATCATCAAATAACCGACGGAAAAAATGAGAAACGTCGTAAGCCGCCAGTGAGAGAGCGTATCGTTCAACTGATGTTTCTGTTCCA
>JAAZMK010000014.1 GCA_012798865.1 Clostridiaceae bacterium
CATCTACTTGACCGCACCGATTGAAAGCAAAGAAAATGAGCAGATCACGGCACACGTCATCCCGCTGACCCATCTTCCTTACAAAATGACGTTCCATTCAACCGCTGATGCCTTGACCGAGCACAACACTTACCTTGAACAACGCGACGCTTTCCTGCAACTACAAACATCCCTGACTAAGCGGATCGGAGAGCACATGAAACGAACCGCAAGAAAGCGCGAACTTCACGCAACTGATGTAGCGGAAGGCAAAACGGCAGAACGGGACAAACTGAAAGGTGAGCTCATTCTTGCCTATATCTACATGATCCCAAGCGGAGCTCACGAGATCATTCTCGACAACTACTACGAGCCGGGTGAAAAAATATTGTGTGAACTCGACCCGACGCTCTCTCCCGCCGACAATGCGGCACGCTATTTTCGGCGCGCCAAACGAAATGAACGGCGTCTCACGGTCGCTTCGAAACTATTGGAGCGCGATTTGGAAGAACTCTTATGGCTTGATTCGCTCGCAGTCGCAGTCAAACGTGCCGAATCACACGACGATCTCCTTGCGATTGATCATGAATATAGCATAAAGACGACGCGCTCACCGAAAACAGCGCGCGATGCAGGACGTTCCGAGAATACCGGAAGTCCCGGAAAGCCTGCATCAAAGAGCCGACGTCGCGGCAAAGCGTATGTTGAAAGTCGACGCAAATCAAACAGTAGAAAAGCCGGCGACGCACCTTTCCCGCCTCGGTCGTTTATTTCGTCCGACGGTTTCGTCATTTTTGCCGGGCGCAACAATTTTCAGAATGAGTCTTTATTGCGCAAAGCGAGAAAAGATGACTGGTGGTTCCATGTAAGGCACATGCCGGGTTCTCACGTCATCATTGCGACAGAAGGGAAAGATGTGCCGGCTACGACATTTACGGAAGCTGCCGGTATCGCCGTTTGGTATTCGGGAGCCGGGAGAACGGGAGGACCGGCAGAAGTCGACTACTGTCGTGTGCGCGATGTTAAAAAGCCATCCGGCGCGCTGCCCGGTCGCGTTATTTACAGTCAATACAGAACGATCTACGCGACTCCGCTTGATCCCGCTCACTTGCGCAAACAGCCAACGTGATCAGTTGTCAAAGCATACTCGGCAGCTCAAACATTCCGTCAACGCCAGCTGTTCGTGTTCACGTGCAATTTCTTCAAAGAAGGACGATGATTCAAGTGACACGACGCACCCGCAGTATTTCTGTCGGTACAGTCCGATCGCGCGCGCCATCGCTTGACCCTCGCGAAAACCGTCTCTCCAGTCATACGGAATGAAAGAAATTCCGGCTTCTGTTGACAATTTAGTTCCGACTTCGAGAATCATCTCGCGCTTCTGGTACGGACTGACGAGCAACGTCGAGCTGACAGCGTCGAATCCGTTCGCCGCAGCTTCCCATACAACACGTACGAGGCGCGTTTCATAACAAAAACGACAGCGGTCATCGCCATCATTTTCACGTGCTCGCCACTCGGAGGAATAACTCCACTCATCGACAATCAATGGCACTCCATAATGCTCGGCAACTCGTTTCGCATTGTCAAAACGTCGTTTCCATTCGACGAGCGGATGAATATTCGGATTGTAAAAGAACAGCGTCACATCGACGCCGCCTTCAAGCAATTCTCTGACAGGAAACATCGCACATGGACCGCAACACACGTGGAGCAACAATTTTTTGTATCCGATATTTTGACTCAAGCTTCTTGATCGCCTTTCCTATCGCGGACTTCTCCGTCGAGAATGTCCTGCAGCGTCATCTGCCCCGTCGCGCCTATGCGGGCGTCGCGCTCGATATACGGGATACCGAGATGTTCAAATCCGCCTCGTGTCAAGATACGTCCGCGCGGCGTCTTTGCGATAAAACCGATCTGCATCAAGTACGGTTCGTAAATATCTTCGATCGTCACGGGGTCCTCGCCCGTCGAAGCGGCGAGCGTATCGAGCCCTACGGGACCGCCGTCATACATCTCCGCCATGACGCGCATGATCAGACGGTCGTTTCCATCGAGCCCTATTGCATCAATCTCAAAAGCCGACAGACCCATCTCGCAAATTTCCCGATTAACGATGTTGTCGCCGTGTATCTGTGCGTAATCGCGCATACGTCGCAACAGCCGGATGGCGACGCGCGGCGTTCCGCGACAGCGCATCGACAACTCGCGCAACCCGTCTCCGTCGATGCCGACACCGAGCAGTGCAGCATAACGTTTCAAAATCTGCGCGATTTCTTCCGGCGTGTAGAGTTCCAAACGCTGAATCATGCCGAAACGATCTCTAAGCGGCGATGTCAACAGTCCGGCACGAGTCGTCGCTCCGATCAGAGTAAACCGCGGCAGATCGAGGCGGATCGAACGGGCGGACGGACCTTTACCGATCATGATGTCGAGGGCGTAATCCTCCATCGCGGGGTAGAGAACTTCTTCAACCGTTCTATTTAAACGGTGAATCTCATCGATAAAGAGCACATCGCGCTCACCGAGATTCGTCAGTATCGCGGCGAGGTCACCCTGTCTCTCAATGGCGGGACCCGATGTAATGCGCATCTCAACGCCTAGCTCATTCGCGATAATACCCGCCAGAGTCGTTTTTCCCAATCCCGGCGGACCGTATAGGAGAACGTGGTCAAGCGATTCACCGCGTGCATTTGCCGCTTCGATGGCGATACCCAGATTGGCTTTCACTCTTTCTTGCCCGAAATACTCACCCCAGCGCGCCGGACGCAATTGCGGCTCCTCCGAATCTTCGCGAAGCGCCTTTCTCGAAAGAACGCGCTCCTCATCGAAGTGATCGTCCATCTCATCGTGATCCATCAAGCTCTCAAACTCGTACATGGCATCTCCCATCCTCATCTATCCACACCATGTTATCAGAAAAAAAGAGGCGCTGTCTGTGACATAAGCACCTCTTTTTCATTCGTTGACGGAAAGTATAGGCTCGTCGTTCGAATTATAGAATGGCGAGCTGACCTAGCGCTCTCCTAAGAAGTGTTTCCACTGTATCTTCCTCGCAAGGATTGGCTCGTTTAACGGCATCGCGCGCTTCCGATGAGCTATAGCCGAGCACAAGAAGTGCGGCAATCACTTCGCTCACCTCATGATCGCCCGCACCCTGTGCGTGAATAGTTTTCGCAGCGAATTCGGGAATGGCGATGGCAGATTTCTTCAACTTATCGGTCAATTCAAGAACCATGCGCGCGGCGCCTTTCTTCCCTATCCCCTTGACCTGTGTCAGTTTATCAATGTCATTCTGAAGTATTGCGAGCGCAAACGCATCGGGCGTCAATGTGTCAACGACTTGCAACGCAAGGCGCGGACCGACGCCGCTCACCGTCTGAAGAAGCTCGAAGAGGTTTTTCTGGTCTTCTGTCGTAAAACCGAAAAGACCTATTTCGTTTTCACGGACGTGAAGGTACGCATAAAGCTTTACGGTCTCCCCCACGGGCGGCAAGGATGCGATAGCGCTTGGCGCGACATCGAGCAGATAACCGATTCCGCCTTGTTCAAGAATAACGTGTTCTTCAGTTTTTCTGACTAGGCGACCTTGTATGCTGGCAATCATGTGCATATTCTCCTTTTAACGAGGCAGTGGAACACCTTCCACATGTGAGCATCACTATTTTTGGTATCCACCTACAGCGAGCGCGCTGTCTCTGTTGCCTGAATGCGCATGACAAATGGCGACGGCAAGCGCGTCCGCGACGTCATCGGGATTAGGCTTCTCCTCAAGATTCAGTAAGATGCGAACCATCTCCTGGACTTGTTGTTTTTCCGCTCGACCGTACCCCGTAACAGCAACTTTCACTTGCATCGGCGTGTATTCGTAGACGGGAAGATTGGCGGAAGCAGCCGTGACGACGGCTACACCGCGAGCCTGCGCCGTTCCGAGCGCCGTTGTCGTGTTGCGACTGAAAAAAAGTTCCTCGATTGCAACACAGTTGGGCTTGTAGATGTCAACAAGTTCACTCAAAGCCTGCTGAATGGCGAGAAGGCGCTCTGGAAACGGTGTCTCGGCACTCGTTCTGACAACGCCGTAATCGAGCACCTTGAAGCGATTATTTTTGTAACGGAGTACGCCATAACCTGTGATGGCGTAGCCGGGATCGATGCCTAAGATAACCAATGCTAACCTCCCGTCACATCGGACGCCATGAGGTGAAAACTTGTCACATCTCAGCTCTCCATAAAAGTGTGGAGAGTATCAATATTCTTCGTCCAATCGATATCGTACATCTCCATACCGCGTATAATCACCAGCGCGCCATACTTCTCCAATGGCAACATCAACTGGTCAATTTCGTAGTTACGATAGGAAACGAAATCAACGATCAAACCCATAAATTCCATGTCGGTGAGATTTGTCGTCACATAGGGCATGAGCGCTTCAGCCGTGGAGCCCATGCGCTTGGGATTACTGGCGGCAAACTTTTTGAAAAGCGCCATAATGACATTTCGCTGTCGCCCCATCCGTTTGAAGTCGGAATCAAGCTTGCGAATTCTGGCATAGGCGAGGGCAGTTTCGCCGTCGAGCAACTGAGTTCCCGCTTTTAGCGATTTGCCCAACTGACGGTTCAGAAATTTTGCTTCGGCGGCGGTCAGGTTAATTGAAACACCGCCTACCTCGTCGATCGCTCCTTTAAAACCGCTAAAATCGGTTGCGACGTACCGCGAAACGTCGATACGGAAATTTCGTTGGATCGTCTTCATCAGAAGTCTTGGACCGCCCCACGTGTGTGCGGCATTCAACATATACTTTGAAGACCAATACCTCTTATACTGCGGATCGGGATCATCCGGGATGCTGACGTAAATCGCCCGTGAAAACGATGTCAAGTGGATTTTTTTGGTTTTCGTATTGATCGTCACCAAAATCATGGCATCGGATCGCCCATGTTTATCGGGATCTCTCGTATCGGAGCCGATAATGAGAATGTTTTCAACATACTTGTCGCTCTTGACAGGGATCTTCATGCCGGCACTCATGTTATCCGGTACGTCAAGTCGCTCGAGATTCGTTTCAATGGGTATCTCGCCTGTGTCCTCGTAGTTGCGCAATCCAATTACAAAATATAGATATCCGAAAACGAATACCATAACCGCCAAAATACTGCCAACAAGAAAGCCGGCAATGGCAACGGCATAATTCTTTTTTCGCATTACTTTCGTATTCATCATGCTATTATATCGCAATCACCCAAAAAACGGCAGATTAGCTGCCGTTCGGGAAACTAGATACTGAGAAGCTTAATAACTTAGGCTTCCAGTTGTTTAACTCGTGCAATACGCGATTTGCGGCGCGCGGCAGTATTCTTGGAGATGATGCCGTGAGCGCTTGCCCGGTCAAGTGCTGCCTGTGCGTCGCGTTCAAGCTGTTCGGCCTCTGGCAACCCCTGCTCTTTCGCAACAATCGCTTTCTTGACGAGCGTACGAATCTCGCTCTTACGGCTCTTGTTGACGCGCGTTTTAGCCTCGTCCGAACGCACTCTTTTAATCGATGATCTGATATTTGGCACGTGTTTTTCCTCCTGTGCTTCTACGTGAACAGCACGTATTCTAACACGAGAGACATTTTGACGCAAGCAATGGCTTGCTCGTGATAAGATAAGTTTCGGAAGACACATGACATTCGACTGTAGTCCGAATTAAAACATATATATTTCCAACGGATAAGGATGATTTATTACATACATAGGAGAACCATATGGCTCAGAAAAAAAAGAATACAAAGAGTTCAAAAGAAAAAAGATCGGAACCCGCACAAGAGGCGAAAGGGAAAACTTCCCCCAACAAGACATTGCGCGTAATCCCGCTCGGAGGCATGCGTGAAATCGGAAAAAACATGACCGTTTTCGAATACGGAGACGACATCATTGCCATCGACTGCGGCATGGCGTTCCCCGACAACCGTATGCCGGGCATCGATGTCATCATCCCGGATACGACCTACCTGATGGAGAATCGCCACAAATTTCGCGGCGTCTTAATTACTCACGGTCACGAAGACCATATAGGCGCTCTACCTTGGTTGGTAAGAGAATTTGATGTCCCGATCTATGCAACGCCGATGACGATGAAATTGATTGAGATCAAGCTGGAAAATTTCCGTCCGAAAATCACCTCCAATAAATTGCAAGTCGTTCATGCCGGCGATACACTGCGGATCGGTGAATTCGATATTGAGTTTGTTCATGTGAACCATTCTATTGCCGATGCCGTGTCGATCGCCTTGACAACACCGGTAGGTACCGTTTTTTACACAGGTGACTTCAAAATCGACTATACACCGACGACGGTCGGTCCGATCGACCTGGGTAAAATCGCCGAAATCGGCAATCGAGGTGTCCTTGCCCTCATCTCCGAGAGCACCAATGCGGAAAAGGACGGTCATTCTCTCTCGGAACGCGATGTGGGGAAAGCCTTTACGGACATCTTTATGCAAGCAAAAGGACGCATCATCGTCGCTACGTTCTCATCGAACGTCTTTCGTCTCCAGCAAGTCATTTCCATGGCAGAGCAATACAACAGAAAAGTCATTATCCTCGGTCGCAGCATGCAAAACGTGTTTGATGCCGCGAACAGTCTCGACTACCTGACGTATGACAGGTCAACGGTCGTCGATAGCCGAAGCATCGACAGTATTCCGCCCGAAGAACTCGTTATCCTCGCCACGGGGAGTCAGGGAGAACCGATGTCGGCACTTACAAGGCTCGCATTTTCCGAGCATCAGAGTACCGAGATTATCCCCGGGGACACGGTTATCTTTTCTTCGAGCATGATTCCGGGAAACGAAGAGGCGATCTACCGCGTGATCAACGAGCTCTTCATGAAAGGCGCTTATGTCATTTACGAGTCGCTTTCGGAAGTCCATGCTTCCGGACACGCGTGTCGCGATGAATTGAGACAGATCATCACGCTGACGCGTCCTCGCTTCTTCATCCCGGCACACGGCGAATACAGGATGCTGTATCTGCATGCCGAACTCGCCAACGACATGGGCATTCCCGCAGACAACATCGCCATGCTCGCCAACGGCGACATCCTCGAATTCACGAAGAACAGTATGAATTTCGCAGGTTACACGGAGGGCGCCGGCATCCTGATCGACGGTTCCGGTATGGGAGACGTCGACGAGTATGTACTGCGAGACCGCTTGAGACTGGCTGAAGACGGCGTTGTCTCAGTGATGATTGCCATCGACCAAGTGGCAAATCGTCTATATGGCGATCCCGTCATCTTGACAAGAGGCTTCATCTATGAAAGCGAAACAAATCGCATCGTCGAGCTTTGCCGGGAAACGATCGTCGACATGGCGGATGAGTTTTGGAAGAAGAAAAAGCCGCTCGCCCACTCAATGACCCCAGACTATGTGCGCGACCGAATCCAAAAAGCTCTGTACGACTACTCGCGCCGACGCCCTGTCATCATGGTTTCACTGATGCCGATCTAATTGTGACCGCGTGAGACGCTTACGACGCTATCGATCGCTTTTACACGTCCGACGAGTCGATCGTACTGCTCCTGGTTCTCGATTTCCACGGTGAGAAGCAGATTGGCGCTGATATCTCGCGCAGAGGAGATTTGCGCAGACTGAACGGAAACTTGTTCTTCCGCGATCGCGGATGAAATCTCAGCGAGAAGGTTGGCGCGGTCGCGGGCGATGATACGGAGATTAACGGGATAGCGACGGTGTTGCGTATCCGCTTCCGTCGTCCACAGCACATCGATAAGGCGTGAAGCGCGTTCAGCATCCTCCGGTGAACGGTCGAACGACTCGACAATGCGCCTAATATTCGGACAGTCGATACGATGTACTGCAACGCCCATCCCGCGCGTCACATAACCGATTATTTCATCACCTGGAACGGGATTGCAACATTTGGACATTTTGAGGAGCGCATTTTCAAGTCCTTTAACTTTAACAGGGATTTCCGGAGTCGTTTTTTTCTTCTTTTTCTTTGCGACAGGTTTTTGACCGGTCTTATCGAGGATTAACGCCTCACTGACGAGCATGTTGCTCGGATTGTGAATGACTTGCCCCGTCTTTGAGAGACGATACCCGAGTCGGACGCGTTCTTCTTCCGGTAACGTCGCAATGTGCGCGTCGCGGAGACGAGGCACGACGCGTCCGGCGGGAAGTCCTCCGTATCCGACGCGTGCAAGTAAATCGTCCAGTGTGCGAAGAGAGTAACGCTTTAGAATGGGGGCGATATATTCTTTTTTCAGCAAATCCTGTGTATGGAACCCCGTCTTATGAATTTCACGTTCGAGTACTTCACGCCCGCGCACGATGTTCTCATCTCTTCGCTCGCGTTTGAACCACGATGAAATCTTGCTCTTGGCTGTTCCGCTCTTGACAATGGTGAGCCAATCGCGCGACGGTCCTCTCACCTTATCGGATGTCAATATCTCGACGATATCGCCATTCGCCAAATTATAAGTGAGCGGGACCATACGACCGTTGACTTTGGCGCCATACATGGAGTTTCCGATGTCGCTGTGAATATGATAGGCAAAATCAACCGGCACGGCACCTTGCGGCAAGCCGATCACCTCGCCCATGGGCGTGAAAACAAAGACTTCATCAGCCGTCAAACCATCGCGCAAGGCATCCATGTATTCGCCGGCATCGCTCATATCGCTTTGCCATTCAAGCAATTGGCGCAACCACGACAACCGTATTTCAAATTGGTCCTGCTTTTTATCGCCTGCCCCCTCTTTGTAACGCCAGTGCGCGGCGATACCGTACTCCGCTGTACGATGCATCTCCTCACTTCTGATTTGCACTTCAAAAGGAACGCCGCGCCCCCCAATCACGGTCGTGTGGAGCGACTGGTATCCGTTCGTCTTAGGGACGGCAATGTAGTCCTTGAACCTTCCCGGTATCGGCTTATAAAGTTCATGAACGAGTCCGAGTACGGCATAACAGTCACCGACAGTCGGGACGATGATTCTCGTCGCGAACAGGTCATAAATCTCGTCAAGCTGTTTGACCTGCTCTTTCATTTTGCGGTAGATGCTGTAAAAATGTTTGGGACGCCCCTCGATGTCGGCGCGAATACCCATTTCAGCGACTTTAATCGTCAAGTCTGTCACGATTTCCTGCAAATACGTCTCGCGATCAGAACGTCGTTGCGAAAGCATCCCGACGAGTTCGTAATACGCGTCGGGGTCTAAATAACGTAGGCTGAGGTCCTCAAGCTCCCACTTAATTCTATGAATTCCCAAGCGGGCCGCGAGAGGCGCATAAATATCGAGCGTTTCCCGCGCCGATGCGACTTGCTTTTCAGGCTCTTTGTATTCCATAGTACGCATGTTGTGGAGTCGATCCGCGAGCTTGATGAGAACGACGCGAATGTCTTTTGCCATCGCAAGAAACATCTTTCGAAAATTCTGCGCCTGTAATTCTTCTCTCGACGAGTATGAAATACGAGACAATTTTGTCACTCCGTCGACGAGTGCCGCGACCTCAGAACCCATCTCAGACTCGATTTCCTTGAGCGTCAGATTGGTATCTTCAACCGTGTCGTGGAGCAATGCTGCTGCTAGCGTATGCTCGTCAATCAATCCCAACTCGAGAAGAACCCTCATCGCCTCGACAGGGTGAACAATGTAAGGCTCCCCTGTCGCCCTGCATTGTTCGGCATGCGCCCGTTTCGCAAGTTCATATGCTTTAATCAGAAAAGACGCGTCTTGTCGGTGCGCGGATTTTTTCCACAGTTCAACGAGTTGATTCATCTCCTCATCAACCAAACAAGTCAACTCATGCCGTGTTTTCGTATTAACCGATTCCTGCGTCACGTTACCAGCACTCCTTGCGCGTCGAGCTTGACCCAAAGCGGCGTCTCCGTCAATGTCAATTTCTCCTCGCCGATGTCCAAAAGGCGGAAAATAAAGCCTCCACACTCATCCGCAACAAGTTCACCGAGACCAGCCTCCGCAAAGACAGCGAGAACAAACAGTACAGCGAGCGCGCCTGCGTCTACATTATAGCGATGAGTGAGTAGCCATGCCAATCGCGAGGGTAAAAAAGCGATCGTAACGCGCTCACTGCCCGCAATAGAAGACAAGAGTTGCCACAGTGCGACAAAGACATCTCGCTCGATCAATGTCAAGCCGTGTCGGTTGAGCGTCTCCGTCAGGTGCGGATCGGGTAATTGACGAAGAAACTCGGGGAAAGCGTGTTGCAGACGATTATCCATTTCGAAACCGTGCGAAGGTCGTAAATCCGTGCATCGCAGCTGAATGGAACGACGATCACGCCAGAAATTGAATTCCGGCGTCCCCATCAAATCGATCTCGTCACCGACCGAGTAAAAAGGTTCATCATCGCCTCTGTTAAACAGGATCGTATCGAAAGCGCTCTTCAAGTCATCCTGCGACCGTACTTTCAAACGCAGATGTCTCCCGTCGCCGACGCGGGTAATAGCCTCAATCTTCATGGACGGAATAATGAAGAGAGGTTGTTCAAATCCGTATCCTGTCGGTTCAAGCGCGTCAAAACTCTCGACAAGTTTCGCATCGATTACGTGCCCATCAAGCGTGGTATCGGCAAGTATGGGCACGTGACGTTCTTTCATCGGAATCGACTCGATGTAACGAACCATTGCTTCGCGAAAACGATCGAAATTCTCTGCCTTCAACGAAAGTCCCGCAGCTCCTTCATGACCTCCGAATGTCTCAAGAAAAGTCCCCGCATATGTGATGCCCTCGATCAAATTAATGCGACCGAATGTGCGGGCGGAGCCGGTCAACATCCCGTCCTCTTCTGAGAGCGTAATGGCGGGTACGCGCAACCGCTCCGCCAAGCGCGCACTGACGATACCGAGTACACCGCCGTGCCAACCTTTCCCTCTCGCGATGGCGATCGACAGTGGCTTGTCGCCCTGTCTTTTCATGACATCGTGAAAAGCATCATGGAAAACTTCGTGCTCGACCTGCCTACGTGCATTATTCAGTTCGTGCAGTTCAAGGGCGAGAAAAACGACGCGCTCAGGATCATCCTCGAGCAGCAAATCCAGCGCAAGGCGCACATCGCCCACGCGACCCGCGGCATTGAGTCTCGGTCCGATGGAAAAAGCGAAATCGCGAGACATGAGCGTTCCGCCTTTTCTACTGCTGCTTGAGTATTTATACAAGGCTTTCAACCCTTCCGGCGCGTGATCGTCAAATGCTTCCAAACCGGCACGTACAATCGCGCGATTGACTCCGATAAGAGGCACGACATCGGCAACTGTTCCGACGGAGGCGATCACCGTCAACATAGGGCGAATCGCAGAAATCTCACCCAAAAATCGATCCAAGGCGAGAGTCATTAGATAGACGACGCCTGCGCCACTCAGCTCTTTGAAGGGATAAGATTCGTCGGGTATGGAAGGATTGAGGATAGGCACATCGCCGCGTGCGAATTGTTCGTCCGGGAGATGATGATCCGTCACGATGACTTTAATGCCGTGTTGACACAAGAACTCGACCGCGTCCGGTGATGACGTTCCCGTGTCCACCGTAATGACAAGATGGGGGTTGTGCAGAACGATCTCCTCTGCCAATGCGACGGACAGACCGAAGCCGTCATCGAAACGGTCGGGAATAAGAATCTCCGCTTCATACTCTCTCGATTTGAACCAGCGTGCGAGCAAAGCAGAAGAGGTCAGTCCGTCCGCATCATAGTCACCGAATATCAGAATACGCGGCGACTCCATTCTAAGTACTCCATCGACGATGGCACAAGCTTTTTCCATATCGAGAAACAGAAAGGGATCAGGAATGTCTTCGAGCGAGACATGAAGAAACGCATCGCATTCGATCGGTGTATCGAGTCCGCGTGCCTTTAATACGCTCGACAGCACGTCATACCGTTCCTCTCGTGGGGCATCGTACGCAACCGCCCAGTCGGCAGGTGATAACCATTCAAGTATATGATGTCTCGCCGCATCACGCATGCCAGTCTCTCCCTCTATCACGTATAATCATTGACTACTCTCAGTCGGGAATGATAGTGATAAAAATTCCTTCATCTAAAAAAGGTTCGTTGCTCACAACGAACCTCTTTCAGTGTCGTTCTTGAATTATTAGCGTTTGCGCTTTCTGGCGGCTTCAGCTTTTTTCTTGCGTCGAACACTCGGTTTTTCGTAATGCTCACGCTTGCGTACTTCAGCGAGCACGCCTGAACGCGCGGTGGAACGCTTAAAACGTCTCAGCGCACTGTCCAGGGATTCATTCTCTTTTACGCGAATCTCCGTCAATCTAATCCCTCCCCTCACAGTGTTCTCTGAGCAACCCGGTAGGATTCACAGTCGTCAAGTAGTATACAACGAAAATCGGCAAGCCGTCAAACGGAAAGGTGTTGAACCGGACTTCTCCATGCGGAAAAATGCTATATTCCTTTATCGGAAGAACTCATCGGAGACTTGCATATATTGATGGTAGAATATGGATACGCGTTGCTATTTCTATCGGAGGTGCCATCTCTTTCATGCGGTCATACTATCGTAGAATCTTTCCTAAATTTTCTTCGGCAAAATCCGCACGATGCGACGAGCGGAAATGCAAAAAGCCTGTTCGTCTCTCGGCACTGTTGCTCCTCCTTGTGCTGACAACTGTTTTCTTCTCTTTGCCTTGTTCGGCAGTCCACGCCTCCGGGAAAAAACCTGCAACCTACGTTAAAAACGCGACGGCGCATCTCAAAATCAACAGTGACGGGACGATCAACGTGACGGAGCAGATTCGCTTCCATTCCGATCGAACGCTAACATCGCTTTCACTCGTCCTCTTGTCTCCGCTCAAGGGGGAATCAATCCTGCAGTCTTTAGAAATTGCTCAAGTTATTCACGGCGAGGAAGAAAAATATATCCAAGTCCCCGAGGGCGACGAACGCCGACCACAGCCGTTTTCCTACAGGATAGAGCGCTTGAAGGACCGCCTTCGCATCAGGCTTAGCATGACTGCTTTCACAGGCGAGTACGTTTTTAGACTCAATTACGATTGGACGCGCGGAGTCGTCGAAAAGGATAATCACGCGTTTATTTGGGGACCGCTTTGTGCCGCTCCGAGCGGCATGAGAGTGGAGACATTGCTCTGGGATATCACATTCCCCGATGATTGCCCTGTCGACCTCACAGAGATCGTGCCGATCGGCTACCACACAATGACCGAGAACAGAACAGGTCACAACACGGTCTCGTTCATCGACAATCAGCCTTTTCTCAAGACGGATGACATGGGAATTGTGATCAGCGCACCCAAGCGCTATTTTTCGCTGATTCTCCCCACGGCAGATACGGTCTCACTGAAGGAATCATTTGCTAAAGCCCGTGCACTCTCGGCGCGACTCACATTCATCGAATCGCTTAGAGATTCGGTCAAGCGTATCATCATGATCCTTACCGTCACCGGACTACTTGTCTACCTCATTTTTCAGGGATCACAACTGCTCTGGAATCCACGAAGAAAATCCGACTTTGCCGTTTGGCCTGTGTCTGCACGACCTGCACAAGTCGCTTTGTTGGCGAGCACAAATCCGCGTGAACCCGACATTTTGCTCGCAACGGTTCTAAGCCTTGTCGCGCGGCGTGAGATTTCGTGGACTGATGAAGTCTTTATCTGGAACAATCCAAATCGCAACGACTTCTCTCAATTTACGACTTATGAGACACTTCTTTTGCAATGGCTCTTTGGGGCAAAACCCGAATACGATCACGTATTATCTCCGGGACGTCTGCGCATCGTCGCGCGTCAGGATGATTTCCGTCAGCTGGCACAGCGATTCAAAAAACACGTCGAAACTGATTTTGAAAATAGCAGACTCGTTGAACCTCGCCTGACAAAAGCGTTCCGACATTCCTATTTCCTTCTCGCTTTTCTTTTTCTCATTCCCACGGTCGGATTCTTCCTTTACACGAAGTCCGCTCTTTCTTTCATCTCACTTATCGTCTCCATACTTTTCGTCCTTGGCGGCTTTACGTTCCGTTTTTTGACGTATATGGGGGCTCGACGCGCACATGATACACGATGTTTTAAACGGGCATTGAAAACACCCGAGCTCCTCGTCCACTCTGCCGCAGAACACTTCACGGATGTCGAAATGATGATCGGGACGCTCCCTGTCGCCGTCGCGCTCAACAGAGCGTCCGTATATTTGGAAAGCATAAAGGATTTGGATTCTCCCTTATTTGAACGGGCTGCGTACGCGCTTCTTCACGTCTTTCGCGGTCTACCCGTTCCTGCGGATCTCGACGCTGAAAGCAATGCGCGCGAGCCTTACGAACTGACTTTGCTAAAGCGCGCGCTCAGTGAGATGGAGCGAGGTATCGCATCTTGGCGTGAGCTGTTCCGATCCTGTTTCCTGTAACGAATCTTCTATTTTGCATATATTTTATGTTTTTGCAATAACTGTTTACCAAGCAAAATTTACCTTTTAAAGAACGATAATTTCCACATTTATATCGCTACAACCTCCACATCGTAAAGGCGAACTGTGTAGAAATTCTGCGCTAAGGATATTGAACTCTACTCGGAAGCAAGCGTGCAGTTATACATCAAGAACCGCCGACGCGATACAAAAACACTGGATCGCTTCGCCGCGTCCAAAGGTCGTCAATTCCTCACCGGATGTCGCCGTGATGGCGACGTGATCGATCGAAAGACCAGTTAAATTCGCGATGCGCTCGCGCATCGGGTCGATGTATTGCGCCAAGTGCGGTCTCTTCGCTTCGATAGAAAACGAGAGATGCGTAAGGCGCATACCGCGGAGCTCTTGAAGGGCTCTCTCGACATAAGCGGAACTGTCCGTGATGCCGCGCTTGGTCATCTCATCGGCGACGGCGCCGAGAATGCGCACACCTGTAAGTCCCGAAATCGCGTTTGTCAGTGCATGGAGCACGACGTCGGCATCGCTGTTCCCCTCAAGAGCAGGATATCCCGGGATTGACAGACCTCCGAGCATGAGCACTCTACCGCTCACCGCCATCTTATCCTCTGACATGAAACGATGGCTATCCTGCCCTATAGCTGAAATCGATATCACGAGTAGTACCCCTTCTGTTCAATATTAATCGCACTTACAGCGACTTTTGAAAACTTGACACGCTTGCCTTGATCACATGATAACCTTTGCCGCGATTGATCGTCTCCACATGTTCAAAAATCCGCGCCAGTTCACGTGAAGCTGATGCCGCGCCCTGCTTGACGCGAATGACAATATAGAGTCGCCCCTCCGGTTCACTCAAGTGCTCTCTTGCATCTGAAAAAAGCCGGTAAACCGTTTCTTTCCCCGCTCTGATCGGCGGATTCAATATGATGACATCATAGAGCGGCGCCCCCTGCAACGGCACGCCATCGGCTTGGAAAAAAGTGACATTCTCAATGCGATTCAAGCGAGCATTCTTATGTGCGATTGCAACTGCTCGCTCATTGATATCGGTGCCTGTCACCGAAAAGGAAGAACGGAGTTTCGCCAGTACGATCGCCATCACGCCGATCCCCGTTCCGAGATCGAGTACG
>JAAZMK010000090.1 GCA_012798865.1 Clostridiaceae bacterium
ATTGCAGACCTTGCCGCGATGCCGATTGATTTTATCTTTGAACCGCCTTTACCGACGAGTATCTGCTTATGCGATTCTTTATTGCATAGGATGACGGCATCAATGGCGACAAATCGGTCATGATTTCCCTCAGCCTCATCAAAAACCTCAACCAAAACAGTTACACCGTATGGAATCTCCTGATCAGTCTGAAGAAGCACCTCGCGCCTGATAAGCTCGCCGGCAAGGATTCGTTCCGTCTGATCCGTTTCATCGTCTTCTGAAAAAATTCGCCTCTGAACCGGCAGTAAACGAGTAATCTCATCGATGAGGCGATTTGTGCCGTCCCCGTATTTAGCTGATAAGGGGATGTAGGCATTAAGTTGATAAGCTTTTTCATACGCCTGAATAAGCGGTAGCACATTCTCTTTTCTCGTTGCATCAACCTTATTGAGCACAAGAATAATCGGCTTGCTATCTTTACGCGCCTGCTCAATAATCTGCCGCTCGGCTTCACCGATTACAGGACGCCAAGAGGCATCGATCATCAAAACGACGACATCCGCCTGATGAATAGAATTAACGGTCGATCTCATCATCGCCCTCCCGAGACCTGTCCTAGGACGATGAACACCGGGCGTATCGATAAAGGCAATCTGACAGTCGTCCGTCGAGTAAACTGATCGAATAGAATGACGCGTCGTCTGAGGTTTCGCCGTCGTGATCGCAAGTGTCCGTCTGGCGATTTTGTTAAGTAGCGTTGACTTTCCGACATTGGGGCGCCCGACCAGTGCGACAAAACCGCAGGGAATTTCGTCAAGGTCTGCCAGAAGACTTTTTTGAAGTCGTATCATCTCGAGCTCGTCGTCCTCCTCTTCATGGTCATAACCTAGTAGATGTAAAACGCCGTGAATCACAAGAAAACGCAGCTCGCGGTCAAAAGAGTGTCCTAATTCCTGAGCCTGCGAGGCAACACGTCCGGGAGAAATTATGAGCTCGCCCAAATCGAGAGTTCGTCGACCGGATCCGTCGAAATCAACGATTTGCCACTCTTCGATATGTTCCTGAAAGATGCCTCGATGCATCATGAGATTCGGAAATGAGAGAACGTCAGTTTCCGCATCGATTCTCCTCTGCTCTCGATTGATCCGGCGCATTGTGCGCGGTCCAACAAACGTGATATCAATGGATACACCGATCCCATCCTCCAATAAGCCCAGAATCGAAGGTGAATGATACAGCACATGTTCCGCTGTTTCAGTCATAATCGGATAAGTGTCGCGATTTCTAAAGACACGTTGCCTGTTGTAGCAATGAACACTTATCATCTCGTCACTCTATCGGGCAGATGATCGACATCTCCGGAGCTACCTGTTGAAGAAGGATCTGTTAAGCGCGATGGTTTGTTGGCTTTTTGCTGACGATATGGTACACGTTCGTGAAAATGTCCTGCGTATACACGAAGGAACGACCGGATAATCGTTTCAATATCAGCAAAGGAAAGCCCGGAAGTAACCAACTGTTCCTGATCAATCTTATCCTTGAAGATATTTTTAATAAGTTGCTCCGCTTGTTCAAGCGTTTTAACCCCCTCCGAGCGCATGGCAGCCTCGGTAGAGTCCGCCAGCATGACGATCGCGGACTCTCTCGTGCTTGGCAACGGAGTCCTGTAACGGAATGATTCGATCGGCGGTGGTTCATCTCCCCTATCCTCCGCCTCCCGACAAGCCTTATTCCAAAAATATTGTAATACCGTTGTCCCGTGATGTTCCTGTGCAATCCGTAAAAGCGGCATCGGTAATCGATATTTTTTACCAATCGCCATGCTGTCTTCCGGGTGTCTCGTAATGATGCGTGCACTCTCTAAAGGAGTGAGTTGGTCGTGAGGGTTCTCTCCCGACTGGTTCTCAGTGAACATGAGCGGCGCCTCAAGCTTGCCCACGTCATGGAAGTAAGCGCCTACGCGAGCAATCATGGCGTCGGCACCGATCGCTTCCGCTGCCGTATCGGCAAGATTGGCGACCATCATCGCATGCTGCGATGTGCCTGGAGCCTCAACGAAAAGTCTTTTCAATAGTGGGTGTCCGGGTTGCGACAATTCAATTAACCGAAGTGGCGATACCGTATCGAAAATGAGTTCGAAAAGCGGCATGATCCCAATCCCGATGATGACGGACAGAGCACCGGAAACGACCGCCTGGGTCACGTGGCTTGTAATCAGAGCCCATGACTCTTTCTGAAGGAAACTGACTAAGAAAGCCGTTGCTGCAGTCGTCAGTGATGTCGCAAGGATGATGCGCGCGTAATTGTCCTGTCGGTTTGTCCCCTTCGTGAAGAGAGATGCGACAAGACATCCCATAAGAGCGACAATCGCAAACGACGGGTTGAATGAAGTCATTGGTGCAATCATGACGATCAGAAGCGATGTCACAAAAATTGACATACGAAAGCCAAAATATGCCGTAACGACTACAGCCGCGAAATAGATTGGCGATGAGAGAGGCAAATCACGCACAAGATATGCCGACACTATGAGAGGTAACAAGATCGCAATCAATAGTGCGATGACTGTTCGCGGTGTCGAATAGAGGAGTTCAGAAGCATAGCGTCTGAAAAAGAGAAAAGCGATCATACTGAGAAGCAACATGAGCAATGTGATTGAGGCGAGACGACGCCAGTCAAACTTTGTTCCGACAATTAAATTCAGCTCCTCAAGCATCGACCTTGTTTCAGGCGTGATCACATCTCCTTGACTGATAATACGCGCCCCGCGATTGATCATGACAGGATCGCTCATCACTCTGTCATACGCAGCCTGACGCGCTTTCTCAGTCGCCTCCTCGTTATATTCCACGTTTGGACGAATGCCAAGCGCCAATAGTCGTCCGACAAGAGGAGCGTCAGCACGGTAATACTCCATACTGTTTTCCAAACGCGTTACCGTCTCATCAATTACAGTGCGTAAATTGGCATCATCGAGAGTTTTAACTGTGATAGCATTCGTTTCGGCGTTGATAATTGCCTTCAGGTTATGAAATCTTTCCTCAGCCATCCTGATCAAGATATCCGCATCGCCGGATGGCAAAATAAGTCCGAGTGACTGATCAACAGCCGAAATAAGCGAAGAAACTGCGATCTCTATTTCATGATTATCAGGGCGACGCGTACGATCATCATCGGGCGAAGGTGGCTGGACAGGATCAGGCGGCATCACGGGATCCGTAATAACAGAAATATAAGGCTCTTTATAGAGAGCATCACGCCTCTCCTGAACGAGTTGCATAAGCTGGCGCATAGAATCGGAAGACGCACTACTAAGCTTATCAGAACGAATCATGACATTCGGGATCTGCGCCATCGCTTCAAGAGCACGTCTCATCGTTTCGGCGTTATCAGCAAAATCGAGCGGTGCAGCGATATCATAGGAGCTGATGTCTCCAATCTGCAGATCATATTGCTCAGGAGATGACCCGAAGAAGACAGTGACAATCATCGCTATCCCAGCAATAATCACAAATACAGTATTGATGGCAAAACGTGTTTTTTTCTCAGTTCCTTTCATCATCCCGATCTCCTTCTGTCATCCTTCACGCGAGAAGCATCTTTCTCATAGGCGCGAATAATCCGCTGTACGAGTGGATTCCGAACGACATCGCGCTCAGTCAGACGAATACTCGTCACACCTTCAAGAGAGCCGAGGAGTTTTGCAGCCTCCGCAAGTCCGCTCTTGCGACGTTGTGGCAGGTCAATCTGTGTAACGTCTCCTGTCACAACAGCACGCGCGTTGTATCCAAGACGAGTTAGAAACATTTTCATCTGCTCGCGCGTTGTATTCTGCGCCTCATCGAGAATGATAAAAGCGTCATCGAGTGTTCGACCGCGCATGTACGCCAACGGCGAAATTTCAATTTCGTTTCGTTCTAGATGGCGCTGGTAAACATCAAACCCCATCAGGTCGTTCAGAGAGTCATAGAGAGGTCGCATGTATGGATCGACTTTGCTTTGCAAATCGCCCGGTAGAAAACCGAGGTTCTCACCGGCTTCGATTGCAGGTCTCGTCAGGATAATGCGAGATATCTCATGCGCCCTGAAAGCCTTGACTGCCATAGCGACGGCAAGATAAGTCTTCCCCGTTCCTGCAGGTCCGATGGCAAATGTCAATTCATGCGTTCTTATCGCGTCAACATAACGTTGTTGTCCGACCGTTTTACTCAGGATCGGACGACCTTTCGCATTGACACATATTATATTCGGCGTAAATTTCTCTGCGCACGCAAATTCCCCCTCTAAAAAGGCATCTAGAAGATAACGGATGAGCTGCTCTGTAACAGGAGCGGAACCTGAACGGCAAAGCTCATGGAGACGCTTATAAATTCGCTCAGCCGTTTCAACTGCATTCTTATCGCCGCGTATAACGATCCCGGTCGCCGTCGTCTCCACCGCCACATTGAGCGACTTTCCGACTATTTCAGCATGTCCGTTGCACGTTCCCAGAAGTGCTAATCCTTCATCAGGGTGATCGAGTTCGAGGTGTTTTTCAAAGACTGTCACGTTATTATCCATCGTTCTTTTATTATAGCTTGTCGGGCATCCTCTCGTGATCATCATCGTTATAATCACTAATCGACTGGCTGTAGCAGATCCATCGCATATCCTATCCTGTCCTCACTCAGCGCAGGAATGATGATGCCCTTTTCATGCCGTACGGTGATGGCGACCGAATCCTCGCCCAACTGTTTCTTGATACTCTCACTGACCGATTGCAGATAAGGAACTACAAAACTGTCAATCTTGGAAGGATCGATGATCGCCTTTATTTCGAATGGTTCAGAGCGAGCGAATGCGATACCGTTGATCATGATATTGTCACGACTTGTTCTGATCTCCGTTGTCGTCACTTTGCGCTCATTATTGATCGAGATTGCCTGTGCTCCGAGTGCTGATAGCTCATTCGTAAACTGTCGAACGAGGGCATCCTGAATATTGTAATCGCCGATCGGCGATAGCGTAATGACAACACCGTCATTCTTTACTGTTCTAAGACCGGCAAAAGTTGCAAACTTTTCCCTTTCCTCCATAACAAGAAGATAACTCTCACCTTCATCGCGCTCAAGTTCACGAATGTAGTCATAAAGACGTGCATTTCTGTTATTCAGTTCCTCATTCTTTCGTTGGTATTCGATTATTTGATTTTGCAATTCTTGCAAACTCTTACTCCCCGTATCAAAAGCATTAACATTTTTCATGAGCAATGCGATAACAGCGCCGACAAGAATGCAGACGATAAGGATCGTTCCGTATTGGTAGAATTTTTTGTTTCTCATATCTATACCCTCATATACCAATGATAGACAACATTGCCTAAGGCGTTTCGAGTAAGTCCATAAAATGTGAATAATCTCGCGATTTCAAAAATGAGGGAAGAATCACCTCTGAATCAGTGGAGATGCTGATCCTAATACCGACTTCAGGTTGAGAGAGTCGGGCAAGAAATGAGTCGCTTTGGACGGCATCAAGTAACTTGTCGACTGGTCCGATGGCAGAAATCACATACGGCGGCATCTGTCTGACACCATACGCCAAGATCGTGGGTCCAACACAATTGATTTCAGAAATGGCCGTCAACCTTACATCGTTAAATGAGATGGCTCGGGCTCCTCCCGACCAAAGTAAATTGATGACATAATTGATTGTACTGTCGTGGATGACAGATTCAATTGGATCTTTCAATGGATCATAGCCTGTTTTATCATTCAATGTGATCGTGATTCCGGGTCCTTTAACGTCAGTAAGACCGGCAAGCATGGCAAACTTCGCGTGCTCGGCAATTATCTCAGACATGACACCTTGTTCACTCAAGCTATTGAGCAAAAGCTTTTTACGAGCCTCTAACCGGTCATTCAGCGATCTTAATGACCTGAAATTGGCCTCCTCAAAAGCGAGTTCCTCGCGCGCCTGTATGATGTCGGCACTGATATCTTCTCCCGCTGCCATCGTTGTCAAATCTTTCACAGCAGAAGCAATACCAATGCCGATCAGCAAGGCCGCAAAAACTGCTATGACTCTTTTCCATATCATGTCTCTCATAAAAACAGAATACTCTATGAACCGCAATCTTGGGCAGAATTCGCGCGAAATTTTTCAAGAAAGGGCTCGAAACGAGCCGGTAGCGGGCTATTCACATCAATTCGCTTCTTAGTAATCGGATGATCAAATGAAATACGCGAAGCATGAAGAAGCTGGTATCCATGCGCATCACTCCCCGACCGGCGTCCTCCGTAAAGAAGATCACCGACGACAGGATGACCGATATAGGCAAGATGAACGCGTATCTGGTGCGTTCGTCCCGTAATCAGACGACATTTCACATGGGTATACTCGCCATCCGTTGCCACCACTTCAAAAAATGTCTGTGACGGTTTGCCATCTGCCCGAATTTCCATTCTCATGCGTTCTACTTTGGCGCGTCCAATCGGCAAATCGATCATAGCACGATCAGAATCAGGGACTCCGTAAACGATAGCATCGTAATATCGCTCCACATTGCGCTCGCGAAAAGAACGAGAAATACGATCATGTGCTTGATCATCAAGCGTAACGATTAGAATTCCGGACGTACCTTTGTCAAGACGATGAACAATTCCGGGGCGATACGCGCCGCCGGCTTCAGACAGCCGATCGGAAAACCGAGATAGCAACGCATTAACGAGAGTTCCAGTCTCGTGACCAAAGCTGGGATGAACTACAATGCCGGCATCTTTCTCAACAATTGCAAACCACTCATCCTCATATAGGACGGTTATAGGAATCAACTCGGGCAATGGTTGCTCCTGAATGATCTCGTCAGGCATGATCGCTACGATTAGATCTCCCGGTTGAAGCTTTCGAGATGGCAAGGCTTCTTTGTCGTTGACAGTGACGAACCCTGCTTTAATACGAGCCTGCCATTTTTCTCTCGATACGAATGGGAATCTTATTGCAAGCGCTTTGTCGAGTCTCACACCGCCCTGACCCGCCTGAATAATGAACGATTCACGACTCATCATCACTCAACCATCGTATCCCGTGACCCGCTTGCATCGGGTACATCCTGTACATCACTATCGATCTGATCGTTCGAGCGTTCACTTGTCTCACCTTCGACATGCTTATGCCAACGACCTAACATTTTATTGTCGAGAAACGCGTTTAAAAATGAACGATCAAAAATGATAAATATCACGAGTAAGACCGTACCGACCGTGATAAGCGAGTCAGCCACATTGAACGTGGGAAAGGCGTAATCGCCGAACGTAAAAGACAGGAAATCTGCCACGGCACCTACGCGCAACCGATCGATTAAGTTGCCGGCACTTCCGGAAATGATGAGCATCAGGACACATCGTGCACGCTTCCCCGTTGTATGTTTCAAAATGTAGAGAAGCGATACGATGATGCAAATTGATACAATCGACAGAAATGCAACCCCCCATGAATGATCCGACAAGAAACTCCATGCTGCACCTTTGTTGTATGTGAGACGCAATTCAAAGAAATGCGGGATTACCGTCACATGACCTGTCTCCCCGATCAATCGTTCCGCTAAACCTTTCGTCCATTGATCGAGTGCAACTAAAATTAATATGATCACGGTCTCCATACAACAAGCTCCTCAACATTCTCATAGGGCGAGTACCAGCTGCCCGACATCGTGTTCTCCACATTATTTCCGTACAATACCATTGTCTCTGTTATGGCAAGACCGAGAACAGGCAATGAAGAAAAAACGCGTGAAACGGTCTGAGCATAGGTGATTTCTGAAAACTTTTCAAGATTTGAACCTTCAGGCAAAGAGACAAGGTGTTGTGCCTCTCTCAGCGTAAATACATCCTCGGCGTCAACAATCTCCGTCCAATCAAACAGTCCTGCATCCTGCAAACCATCAAGATAATCGACGGGATCCAAAAATATGTGAGATGTATCAATCAATAGTGCGGCATCATACGAATAATTACTCAACGTATTCGTCCATTCTTCTTCTGAAACATACTGGGGAACAAATCTTCTGCCGAGGCGCGACGCACATGCCCCGATGTTTTCTACAAGTCGATACGGAGTAAAACCATCCGGAACGAGTAAAACAAAGGGCTCACGCGTATCAGGCTTCACAGGCGTAGGTGCACCTGCGTCATCTATCGTCTCGGTAGGCTCAGGCTCGTCGTCGGGAAGTTCAAGCACAGGGAGATCGCCGATTGCATAAGCAGGAATCGGGACGTTCTGAAGCCTGGAATCTCCAGGCAATAAAGGGAAAAGAGCTCGGTCAAAGGGAGCAGCAAATTGGTCTCCCTTTGAATCCGAGCGAATCTCACGGATCATATAGTCGCGCCATAAAAGGGCTGAATCAAGACCGTCGTCTCGAAAGTAGAGAGAAACATAGCCAGGGTAATCAATGCGCTGTTTTCTAATTCTCGTCCGGTCGGCGTAAAGCGATGTCTCAGAGGAATCTAATACGAGTACATCGATTTCACCGTCATCAAAAGCCTGCATAGCACCGTCGATTGCGTCAAAAGCCTTGGCGGAAATCCTCCTGATTCCAGAACCCTTCTCAACTCGCTCGAGAGTTACAAGGCGACCGTTTTCCGTTGACACGATTTGCCACGTCCCGCTACCGGTAATTGGATTTTTAGAACGCAGATTGACATCTGATTCCGAGATAATTGGGAATGTGAGGAGTCCGATGACGTGGGGATCGGGTCTATGCAATTCAATGAGAATGACATCCGAGCCCTCCGTTGAGACTTGTCGGATGTTACGGTATTCTTTCTTCATTAAGGAAGTCATGAAAGAGAATGAAGACGCCTGAAATTGCGCGCCATCTTCGTATGACATGCTTAGTTTGTTATCTTCATCTTTGACTGTCGATCGGTCCGTATCCGTCTCGCCATTTTCTGTATCCGTGGTTGGTTCTTCATCACTAAGATCTGCCGTCATAATGCTGATTGTCTTGAGCAACGATGCTCTGACATCCTGTGCTGTTAACTTTTTTCCGCTATGAAATGTCTTTCCATCATCGATCTGAATACGGTATGTCATCGTTGCAACATCGTAAGTAATTGATTTGGCAAGATCGGGAACAATCTTTCCCTCGTGATCAACTCGAAAGAGAGTATCGTAGACGAGCGCAAGCAGCGACCGCGTCGCGTAATGTTTCGGGTAGAGGGGATTCATATCCGTTTCATAACGAATGGCGACGCGAAGCTCCGTCATTCTCTCATCTCCGATAGGCGGTGGTAGCGTGGCGATTGCAGTATCGTCTGTCGCAGGCGTCGTTAAAAGCGCGTCATCATTCGAGGCAGGCGCACACGATGTAAGAGACACCACGCATAAGACACTTAACAAAATCGCCGTAACTCTTTTCAAAGACTCACACTTTCTCCTATTCAGGCATTAGATTAAGCGTAACACACTGTACCATTTTGAGAAAAGAAAAAGCAGGCTATCGCAAACTCTATTTGAGCTTTGCGATAAACCTACTTTCGTTTTCAGTCCGACATCCACACGCCGATGACATGGTCTTGACCGCAAAAAAGGTCAAAAAGCATGTCGCTATTTGGCGTAATCGCTGTAACGGCTTTCCCGGATCATATTGACCTTGATCTGACCGGGATAGTGCAGTTCACGCTCGATGGTCTGGCAGAGTTCATGTACGAGCAACGGCATCTCTTCATCCGAGACGCTGTCCGGCAATACCATGACGCGGATTTCGCGACCTGCCTGTACGGCATAACTCTTTTCGACGCCGGGAACTGACTGAGCAAGTTCTTCCAGCTTCTCGATACGCTTAATGTACGTCTCGATATTCTCCCTTCGCGCACCGGGACGAGCAGCGGAAATGGCATCTGCTGCCGCCACGAGACTAGCGACTAATGAACGTGGTTCCACATCATCATGATGCGACTCAATGCTGTTGATGACAGTCGAATCGAGTTTGTAACGACGAGCGATTTCACTTCCGAGCTCGACATGCGTTCCTTCCATTTCAAAGTCGACGGCTTTTCCTATGTCGTGCAAAAGTCCAGCGCGTTTCGCTTCCATAACGTCAAGATCAAGCTCCGCTGCAAGCATGCCTGCGATATGGCACACCTCAACCGAGTGTTGTAAGACATTCTGCCCGTAGCTTGTACGATATTTGAGTCGACCGAGAATTTTGACGAGTTCAGATGGAAGACCCACAACGCCTGTTTCGAATACGGCCTGCTCGCCTGCTTCACGTATCGAATTATCAATATCGCGGTTCGCCTTTTTCACCATCTCTTCGATGCGCGTCGGGTGGATGCGACCATCCTGAACGAGCCTCTCAATCGCTAATCGCGCGACTTCACGCCTGATAGGATCAAAACTCGACAAAATTACCGCTTCAGGCGTATCGTCGATGATGAGGTCAACGCCTGTCAACTGCTCAATGGTTCGAATATTACGACCTTCCCGTCCGATAATTCGACCCTTCATATCTTCATTAGGGAGCGAAACGACAGAGACGGTCGCCTCAGAGACGTAGTCATGCGCATAGCGCTGAATTGTACTGACGACGAGTTCGCGCGCTTTTGCATTTACGCTCGACCTCGCATCCTCTTCAATCTCTTTATAAAGGATGGCAATATCGCGCCTATATTCGTGCTCCGCTTCTTCCAAAACGAGAGAGCGCGCTTCAGCGACCGTGAGGTTCGCGATACGTTCGAGCTCCTCGCGTTTCTTGATCTCAAACGCTTGGAGCGCGGATTCGCGAAGAGTTAAAGCTTCTTCACGCTCAGTGTAAAGACATTCTCTGTCCTCGAGGCTCTGCGTGCGCCGATCGAGGACTGTTTCCTTCTGATCTATCCTTTGACGTTCTCTCGTCAATTCCTGACGTTTTGCGCGCACATCGCGCTCAAGTTCTAGTTTGGCCTTATGAACCTCCTCCTTTGTCGAAAGGAGAATCTCGCGTTTTTTGTCTTCTCCCTGTTTGACAGCTTCACCAATGAGATTGGAAGCTTCCTCTTC
Organism: Clostridiaceae bacterium; assembly: GCA_012798865.1. Lineage (GTDB taxonomy): Bacteria > Bacillota > Clostridia > Saccharofermentanales > DTU023 > UBA4923. Next base: position 10,999 of record JAAZMK010000090.1, read on the forward strand.
TGCCTTTTTCCTTGACTCCAGTAATTCGCGGCTTTTCCTGCTAAACCCTTTATGATAAAACAGTGCCGTCGGAACGACACCGATTAGGACACCGACAAGGATACCGAGTGCTAAACTTAGCCAATCGATAATAATCACCTCCATATGTAATTTTCAAGTTTCGAAAACGATAAAGTATTGATAGGCATCAAGCACCGTGCAAGCTCAAACATAACTTGCACGATCGTTTATTATAGAGTCAGTCTAAATTTATTTGTAAGAATTGTCAATAAAAAGAACGTATATATTAAAGTCGACTGTATACGATCACTTCGATCTCTTTCGTCAATTTATCGGCATCCTCCAATAGCGCGACGCAGGCACGCTCAGCACTTTCCGCAAATTCCTTATCGTCCAATCCTGGAATGTTGATTCGGACATTCATAACTGCCGACTTTAAGGCGGCATGCGCAAGATAAGCGGCAACTCCTGCATCGGATATACAATTTTTGTGTCCATATCTCGACAGCGAACCGAGATGCTGAAGCACTTCAAACGATTTCGTCGCCGTTTCAAGAGGTGATTGTGTTGCAAGGACGGTTGCATCGGCCATCGCCTTGCGACGAATCGCTTTCTCCTCATCAGTAGATTTTGGAAGAGAGAGCGCATCCATAAAACTGTTGAAAGCCAATATATCCTTATCGATAAGATCAGCCAAATCAGTCTGCAGACGCACAAGCGCATTGAAATCGGAGCGCACGGCAGCCTTTGTCATCTCGTCATTTTCTAGATATGATTTCTTTGTATGTGTCAGATTGTAAACCATCTGACCGAGTGCAGCCCCTAACGCTCCGACGAGGGAAGCGACACTTCCTCCACCCGGCGTCGGACTGTCGGAAGCCGCTTGCGCAATATAATCTGAAATTGGTAAATGTTTGAATTCTTTCATTGTTTCTCCTCTGCTAATGTCTTGATATTCGTACTAATAACTCTAACACTATTCGGCTCAGGAAGTCACTCTGCTGTCTCAGGAAAAATCAGAGATACAAAGCATCCGTGACATATCCGCCGGCAATTAAATCTGCAATCATTTCAATATCGCTCGATAAAGGACGATCCTCGCTCAAAAAGGGAATCGTCCGTCGCACGAGTTCGTAGAGGCGTCTCGTTCCCTTTCCCAGCTGTCGCCTTTCCTGCAAATCGATCGCCTGTGCCGCGCACATAAGCTCAATCGCTATCACGCGTCTCGTGTTCGCAACAATCGTTCCTACCTTACGTGCGGCGAAAGCGCCCATACTGACATGATCTTCTTTATTTGCTGAAGACGGGATTGAATCAACGCTCGCGGGATGTGCCAAAACCTTATTTTCAGAAACAAGAGATGCGGCAACATATTGAGCAATCATAAAGCCCGATTGAACACCGCCATTCTTGACAAGAAAAGCAGGCAATCCCGATAACTGCGGGTTGACAAGACGCTCCGTACGGCGCTCACTGATATTAGCGAGTTCTGCCACAGCGATACTGAGAAAATCAAATGCCAGTGCAAGCGGTTGACCGTGAAAATTGCCACCGGACATCACCTCACCCGTCTCCGAAAATACAAGCGGATTATCAGTCACGGCGTTCGCTTCGGACTGAAGAACCTCACGGACATAGCGCATCGCATCGAGGGAAGCGCCGTGAACCTGCGGAACGCAACGTAACGTATAGGCATCCTGAACGTCATTCAAACGCGAGTCGGTATAATCCGAACCTTCGAGAAGTCCGCGCATCATAGAGGCTACTTCAATTTGTCCTTGTTTTCTGCGCAATTCGTGTATCCGACGATCGTAAGCACCCTTAAAACCATGCAGTGCTTCGAATGACAGCGCTGCCGCACCATTGGCAGCATAGAATACGTCTTCTGCTTCAAGATATGCCAGCGTCCCGACGCCGAGCATAACTGCCGTACCGTTAATGAGCGCCAAACCGTCTTTGCCGCAAAGTCTGACGGGAATCAAATTACGTCGTGCTAACGCTTCCCGCCCGTCCATCTCGATGCCGTCGACCGTCGCACGTCCCTCGCCGACTAACACGAGCGACATATGGGCAAGATTCGCTAAATCGCCTGACGCACCGAGCGATCCCTGCTCGGGAATGATCGGTGTGACACCGAGGTTGAGAAATGATACAAGTAAATCCGCAATGTCGGGATTGATTCCTGAATAACCGACACATAGCGCATTGAGACGCAACAACATAATCGCGCGCACCGTTTTCTCGTCAAATGGCTTTCCGGTTCCCGATGCGTGACTTCTAATTAAATTAAGTTGTAACTGGATATTCTGATCATACGAGAGGTGTACTCGGCTAAACTCGCCGAACCCCGTTGAAATGCCGTAAATCGGCTCACCGCTCCTCAAAATCTCGCCCACGAGCGCATACGACGCTTCCATACGCTCGCGGGCATCGGCGGCAATGGCGATTTTGC
>JAAZMK010000091.1 GCA_012798865.1 Clostridiaceae bacterium
GAACGGCGGCAATTGAGATGTTGAGAGCGAGCGGATTTGACGACGAGAACTTGTTCTTCGATGTTGAACTCGTCGCCATGAAAAAACCGGGTGAACAGGCAGTTGTCCTTGAACCGTTTTCGGTCGGTGATCACTTGGAGCCGTTTCTTTTCGACGTCTGTGGGTGCTCAGGAGACTGGACGGTGGAAGCGTTTATAGAAGAAGCCGTGACCGATGTCCGCAAGCAGGTCGGCGATAAACACGTTGTCTGCGGTCTCTCCGGCGGTGTCGATTCGTCGGTTGTCGCCATGTTGATTCACAAAGCCATCGGCGACCAATTGACGTGTATTTTCGTCGATCACGGGTTCATGAGAAAAGACGAACCTCAGATGATTCGCGAGATGTTTGCCGACATGTTCAAGATTCGCCTCATCTCTGTCGATGCGTCCGACCGCTTCATCGAGCGCGTGGAAGGTGTCCTTGATCCCGAGCGCAAACGCAAGATCATCGGCGAGGAGTTCATCCGCGTCTTTGAGGAGGAAGCATCGAAATTCGGCGGATCTGCCTATCTCGCACAAGGCACGATCTATCCCGACGTCATTGAGAGCGGAGGCGGCGGCGAAGTCGTGAAAAGCCACCACAACGTCGGCGGACTTCCCGAGAACATTGATTTCGTCGGCATCGTCGAACCTCTCGACGTACTCTTCAAAGAAGAAGTCCGCGCCGTCGGACGCGCCTTGGGGCTCCCCGCAGCTCTCGTCGACCGTCAACCGTTCCCCGGTCCGGGGCTTGCGATCCGCTGCCTCGGCGGTATCACTCGTGATAAACTCGAAATCCTCCGCGAAGCCGATGCCATCTTCCGCGATGCGATCGTCGAGCACAGCTTTACCGACCTCGTCTCCCAATACTTCGCCGTGATGACGGGACTTCAATCGGTGGGAGTCGTGGACGGTGTCCGCACCTACGACTACACCATCGCCCTCCGCGCCGTCAAAACCGACGACTTCATGGTCGCCCGACCCGTCGAATTCCCCTGGTCTTTCCTGCAATACGTCACAAAGCGCATTACAACGGAAGTGCCGCACGTGAGCCGGGTGGTGTATGAGTTGACGGGGAAGCCTCCGGCGACGATCGAGTGGGAGTAGAGACAAAACATACTGCTGCCCGCAAAGGTCTGCAAATACCGCGTTTCAGCGTCTTATCAACTACTAGGAAATTAAAACCTGGAACGTGGCTCGGGATAATCCTGGAGAAAAAAAATGTCAAGTAATGAGTTAACAAAATATGATGGTGCGGAACTTGCCATAGAGTATGAAAGCATTTACCACGAAGTAAAAGAAATACTGACTACAGCTCGAAATAAAGTTTTTCGGGCTGCAAATTTTGCGATGGTGGAAGCGTATTGGAATAGTGGAAAGGTAATTGTAGAAAAGCAGGACGGAAAAGAAACAGCCGAATATGGCTCTCGGCTTTTGGAAAACTTATCTGAGAAAATGACAAGGGATTTCGGGAAAGGTTTTACCAC
>JAAZMK010000092.1 GCA_012798865.1 Clostridiaceae bacterium
GCGGTCGCCGTATAGAGCACGTGCGTGACGAGATCGACACACACGAATCCCCTATTCGAAGTCGCCAGTGGCAGGTACTCCGTACCCTTGAGGATATTGTTCACCGTATAGCCAGTCTCGTTGGCGCGGTCGATGTGCGCTTTGGCGGAACGAAGAATGCGCTCGCGCGAGAGAGCGATATCCGTTGGCTGGAGCTCCGGTCTCTGTGCAGCCGTATAAGCGTACACATCCACTGTGCGGTTTGCGAGAAACATCGCAAAGAGGAGCGGTAAGAGACAGAGCGCCACGAGGAATCCGGTCTTTAAACGTGTCAAAAAGAGAGGGGTACGTCTTTGCATACGTGTCTTCCTTTCATTGATTCACAAGTTTCATGCGGACCTTGACGATATAAAAAAAGCAACGCACCAAGACCTCATATTTTCGTCGTTACCCTGCAAAAGTCGACAAATTGTCTTTTTGAGGTGAAAAATGCGCCATATCGGCGTATTTTCCCTAAGAATCGATTCCAAGCGTCATCTCACGTACGAAGTATTGAAAGATTAGCCGAACGGGTACAACATGAACTTGTGATCCCACTGCGAATTATTAGTTGCCGACTACTGTTCCTCCCACACCTCCAGTGAGATATAATTATCAAAAGTGGAAACTGCCATCGGCGTTCCATAGTTCTTTTTTGCGATGAATGGCGGGAGAACAATTAGACTTTATGCGTGGTGTCATGTCATGGTTTGACTTGACCCGCCCGATAAGGAGGTCAATATGAAAAGATGCCCGAATTGCGGCGCCGAGGTGGAAGACCAAGCAAGATTTTGTTCGTCGTGCGGGGCTCCCCTTGCACCGGTTGCCGAAGAACCAGTATTTGAAAGCGCAAGCGAGACGGTGGAACCGCCCGTTCAGCCGGTCGACCCGCTAGACGGACAGCCTGCGCCGCAGGAGGACGACTTTGAGTTTACTCCGCCCGTTTACGGCGGCTATGAGCAGCAGGTACAGCAAGAAGAACCTGCATCTTCAGAAGATTACTATGATGCATCCGCTCCACCCACATACGGGTATGAGCCTCCGGCTCAGCAAGAACAACCTGCACCGCAGGAGGATTATTACGCACCCGCTCCGCCCACTTACGGATACGAGCCGCAGCAACCGCCGACATACGGATATGCCCAGCAATCTCCATCGTATCAAGAGACGCCGGCTTACGATTACCCGCCTCAGGAGCCCGTGGCGACTAAACCGAAAAAGAAGCGTCGCTGGCTCATTCTTGTCATCGTGCTCGTCGTGGTCGCCGCACTCCTTTTGGGCACTTACCTGATCTTTGGAGACCAGATCAAGAGACTCCTCGGCTTATCCGCACCTGAACCTGCACAAGAGATTAACTGGATCGATGCTGAAAAAGCGTTGCTGACTGCAGACGATGTTTCCATGTTGAGCGGTTTACAGAGCACGGTCACTCAAAAGCTGGATCAGAAGAAATTCGGCATGGAAACGTCCATATCGATTGACGTGAATGTCGATGATCCCGATGCCGCCGCCATTTTCGACATGGTGAGAAACCTGAGACTGACTTTTGGAGGCAAAATCGATACCGGTCAAGATGACCTGCGTTTCCATGCGAAAATCGGACTCGGCAATCGCAACAAGGCAGGCGACGCCCTCACACTTCAAATCTATAACGTTGACGACAACATCGTCGTCGATGCGACACCGATCATCGAGAAACCGCTCGTCTTCCGACCCGAAGCTTTTGAAGAATTGCTAGATGTAGACGATGGAGTTTCAGACCTTTTCAGCGGCGATCTCTCCGAGATTAC
>JAAZMK010000015.1 GCA_012798865.1 Clostridiaceae bacterium
CGTCGATCACCGACGGAAAGAACTGTCGGCGGCACCATGGTATCAAGCGCATCGCCGACGGTACAGTAATAGCGACGCTTCATCTCAAAGGCGAGTTTCACTTGCTCTTCCGTCACCACGGGTCGATCCGATAAAAGGTTAGATACGTCGCGAATTTTGCTCTCGTCATATTGATCGGGAAGCGCGGGAAGAAAACGTGTAACAAAGCCGCGCGAAGGTGTTTTACGCGTGCCGAAAGGCACATGGACGACGGAGCCTACGTCAATAAACTCTCCTAGCTCTTCGGGTACTCCATAAGTCCATTCACGGTCGAACTGACGCGAAGCATTGGCGAGAACCACTTGACAGAGACGTTTCATACGATCGCTCAACACGTAATGACCGTCATGTTACACTGATCGGAAACGATCAGCGCGTTCACTCAACAGCTTGTCGATCTCGGCGGTCAACTCATCGACCGCCGTCTCTTTGGAAATTTTACGGACAACTTCTCCTCGGCGGAACAATACGAAGTGATCTTTTCCTCCTGCGATACCGATATCAGCTTCGCGCGCCTCGCCGGGTCCATTGACAACGCAACCCATGACGGCGACTTTGATCGGTTCTTTCACGTCGGCAAGCCGTCTTTCCATTTCCTCCGCGATTTCCATGAGAGGGACCTCAGTGCGACCGCACGTCGGACAGCTGATCAATGTCGCACCGTGTTGCCTCAACCCGAGCGCTTTAAGAATGGAAAACCCGGTGCGCACTTCCTCAACGGGGTCAGCCGTCAGCGAAACGCGTATCGTATCGCCGATACCTTCCGCCAATAGTGTTCCGATCCCGACCGCCGAGCGAATGACTCCTTCAGACATCGTCCCCGCCTCCGTCACGCCCAGGTGCAGCGGGTAGTCGAGCGCATCGGCGAGAAGTCGGTACGTCTCGATCATCAAGCTCGGAGATGACGCCTTGGCGGAAACAACAAGATCGGTAAAATCAAGCCGCTCCAATTCGCGGACGGCAAGGACAGCCGACGTGGCGAGCGCTTCCGGCGTGATTCCGCCGTACTCGTCGACAAGTCTTCTGTCGAGCGAGCCGGCATTAACCCCGACGCGAATAGGAATGCAAGCCTTGCGGGCCTCATCGGCGACTTTCTTCAAACCGTCGCCGTCGCGCATATTACCGGGATTGATCCTAATTTTATTAGCGCCCGAGCGAATGGCGGAGATTGCCAAACGATAGTCGAAGTGTATATCCGCAACAACGGGAATCGGTGATTTGAGACAGATGCGATGAAGAGCCTGCGCCGCCTCGGCATCGGGCACGGCGACGCGAACGATGTCGCATCCAGCCTCTTCGAGTCTCCCGATCTCTTCAAGCGTACTATTCACGTCGCGCGTATCCGTCGTACACATCGATTGAACAGATATGGGAGCGCCGTCTCCGATGAGAACGGGACCGACCTGTACTTGCTTTATTCTTTTTCTATTCATTGCACTCATACACGCCTCGCCCAAGGAAACTACCGACCAAATAATCGCATGAAATCGAGCACAATGACCACAAGACCGAGCAGAAGAATAAAGATAAGACCGACCGCGCCGGTAACAGACTTAAACTTCTTCGAAAGTGGCTTGCGACGAATCGCCTCGATACCGATTAGAATCAAATGATTGCCGTCAAGGGGTGGAATCGGCAGAAGATTCGTAAAACCGACAGCAACCGAAAGAAGCCCTAAAAGCGTTGCGAGATTAGCGACGATTTCGCCGAATGATTTCCCCCGCTTCACCGTATCTGCCGCCATCGAGACAATGGCGATCGGTCCGGCGACACTATCTCTTACGGCAATTTTGCCGGCGAAAACCATACCTAAAGCGCGAAACGTCGAACGTAAAACGGAGACGGGATAATGGAATCCTTGTGACAAAACATCCTTGGCATACCTTGTCTTAGTCAAAACAAGTCCGAGCGGGATGTCGATCTCCAACATGACCGGTTTGACTGAGATTGTCATCGGCACGCGTCCGCGTTCAATCTCAGCTGTCAATGCCTTCCCTTCTGACTCGCTGACGAGTTTCGTGATTCGCGCTCCGTCGCTGAACGGTATACCTTCAATCGATAAGACGGCATCTCCTTTTTGAAAACCGTCAACCCCCTGATCGACTGCTTGATTTACCTCCTGAATGACATATCTTCCGTCTTCTTCATAGTATGAGATACCCAGCATCGGACGCGGCTCCGACTTTCTCGGATGGATTGTCGTCTCTTTACGCTCTCCCGACGGTTTTCGATAAGAAATCGTCCAAGGATCATCATCCTTGCGAACCATCTCGGCGATCGAGATATCGAGTGTCGTTTGGATACGTGTGCCGTTCATCGTAAGGATTCGATCACCGACGCCGATGTCCGATTCTTCGATCAGCGTGCCGGGATCTTTTCGCCCGATTACGGGCGTAATCGTCCCTTGGGCGGTGAAGAGAATTGAAAACACAAGAAATGCCGTCACAAAATTGAGCAAAGGTCCCATCGCTATAACGATTGCTCGTTGCCAGCGAGGCTTGTTGTTGAAGAGTCCGGGGTCATCGGGGTCAAGTTCCGGATCTTCTTCCTCCCCCTCAATTTCCGACTCCTCCCCGGCAAAACTGACAGAGGCGCCTATGGGAAACGCCTTGATATTGTATCGGATACCATTTTTTTCGCGTTCGAAAAGGACAGGTCCCATAAAAATCGAGAACTGCGTAATTTTAAACTTGAAGAGTCGACCCGCCAAGAAGTGACCCAGCTCATGGATGACCATGATTATGCCGAGAATTAAAACACCGGCCAAAATTCCGAGAACAGTCATTTTTACTCCCGTAACTTAATAATTGCGTCAATCCGTCGCGTGAACGTATTCGCGTACTCGCTTCATCACGCGATAGTGTCCGTTCATCATATCATCAAAAGTTGACGACTCTATAGAGGACATGTGACTAAATTCAGCAAGAGCGCGCTCCACAAAATCGAAAATTTGTGTCAGCCGAATGGCGCCGTCAAGAAAGAGCCTAACAGCCTCTTCGTTCGAGGCATTGAGAACGAGCGGCATCATGCCACCTTCACGCCAAGCTTTTCGCGCCAACCGAAGCGACGGAAAAGTCTCCTCGTCGACTTCCGCGAATGTCCATGCGCCATTTTCGCTGATTTTAAACAAATTGAACGAAGTATAGGCGGAGCGGTCGGAGCGGTTTGGGAACGTCAATGCATAGCGAATCGGCATGCGCATGTCGGGCGAACCGAGCTGTGCGAGATATGATCCGTCATTAAACGCGACGAGCGAGTGGACAATGCTTTGCGGATGAATAACGACACCTACATCCTCTGGCTCAAGTCCATATAGGTGACACGCCTCGATCAATTCGAACGCTTTGTTCATCAAGGTCGCAGAATCGATGGTAATTTTCTTTCCCATTGTCCAAGTCGGATGAGCCAATGCCTCTTCAACCGATACGTGCACCAACTCATCGCGATTCCGCTCGAAAAAGGGTCCTCCGGAACATGTCAAAATCAGATGGTGCAAATCGGACGGAAACGCCGCCATAAGACACTGCCAGATCGCCGAGTGCTCGCTGTCCACAGGGAGAATGAGCGCACCTGAGTCGGAAGCCAGCTGCATGACGGCGTACCCGGCAAC
>JAAZMK010000016.1 GCA_012798865.1 Clostridiaceae bacterium
AAAACAGTCTTCTGTCCAAGTTCGCTCGCTTATACACCTCAATATCCGTCATACCTTTGGCGTCGATGAGGCGCAGGAGCATATCTGAAAAAGGTTCATCGAGGTTTCCGATGACGTCATCAAGCGGTTTGGCAGCACGAAGAGGAGCTGTCATAAAAGTCGGAGTGGCTAGCTGTTGGCTTTTTGATTCATCAAGCTGCGCATCATCCTCAGACAGCGCTCGTTGTTCCACAGCGAGCAGTTTTCTTCTTTTTATCGTGCGCGTTTCGACATAATGCTCGTCAATGTAGCTTTCCACATCGCCCAACAGCTTGCGGCTAATCACAAATGCCGATTTATCGAACAGTGCAAGAAATACTTCAAGATCATGCTCATTCAGAAAATCTCGAATGGCGGACGTCGCGACTTGAAGAGCTTCGTCTTTGGGATAACCGTAAATCCCGCTCGATATGAGTGGGAAGGCGATACTTTCACATTCATGATCAATAGCGACTCGGAGGGATTCTGCGTAGGCGGAACGCAAAAGTTTTTCGCTCTCTTCAGGATTCCGCTTGTTATAAACAGGACCTGCCGTATGAATAACATACTTGGCGGGTAGGTCGAACCCCGGCGTGATAACTGCCTCGCCCGTCTTGATCGGGGCAATCTTGTCGCAAGCCGCTTGAAGTTTTATCGCTCCGGCAGCTTTGAAGATGGCGCCGGAAACCCCGCCGCCCATTTTCAGCTCGGTGTTGGCGGCATTGACGATGGCGTCCACTTCCATTTTCGTGATGTCCTGACGGATGATGTTAAACGGCATGGCAACTAACCTCTATTTACCGGAGCCACTTTACTCGCTCTTCGAGCGGCATTTTTTCTCGCTGTGTCACTTCCTTTTCGGGACGTCCTAAGGGAATGATGGCTCGCACAAAGCGATCATCCGGAACTTGTAGAAGTTTATTGATTCTCTCGCGCCTGTCCTCCAGGTTGACCGCGCCATCCATCCAGACGGCGGCGTAGCCTTCGGCGGTAATAGCTAGAAGTATGTTCTCAACGGCGGCGGCATAGTCTTCAATTTCAAAGGAAAGCCCCGTTTTCGGAGATTCCTTCTTCGAGGAAAGAGGGATAATCATGGCGGGTGCGGTGTTCGTTGCGGGACTTGGCGCAATGTCCGCTAACTTGATCAGCAGATCGGGATTGGTAACGACAAGAAAGGAAGTTGTCTGAAAATTGTAGCCTGAAGGCGCGCGGCATCCGGCTTCCATAATACGAAGCAAGACCTCTTCCGGCACGGCTTCTGCCAAAAACTCTTGGCGGTAGCTTCCGCGTTTCCTGATTGCGTCATAGAATGTCATGTCTGAATTGTTCATGTGTTTCCTCCGAAAGTAAAAATAGTATTTCATGATTTTTGTTGTTTACATTTTACCATTGTTCCAAAACGAGGTAAGAGACACCTTTGCAGTACGGATAGCTGTGTTTCGGGTTAGCCGAGTGACAAATGTCGGAAGTAAGGAGAGCTTCGAGCTGTGTCCATAACTTCATCTGCATAAGGGTGGCATAACACCCGCCTAGCTTCCACGTCGGATAGTTGACATAACTTCATCTGCGTAAGGGTGGTATAGCACCCGCCTAGCTTCCACGTCGGATAGTCGACATAACTTCATCTGCGTAAGGGTGGTATACTCAAATCGCAAAGTTGTACGTGTTTGACAGGAAAACTACAATCAGTTGAGGTGCATTACATAGTCGGCAAGGATCGATACTGCATGTCTAAGGCGAGGGGTAATTATGAGCACACAGGGAAAGTTCACATTGGCTGAAAGCAATCTGTTTCCGACGAAGACAGGGGAATTGGAAAAGCTGCTGATCCAACTTGTACAAGTGAGAAGCGTTGTCAGCTCCGATGGCGAACACGACATCATCGATTTCATCGAAGATTATGTGCGCGACTGGGGCTATTTTCGTGCCCGTCCGGAGCAAATCGTGCGTATTCCGTCGGGAGGAGATCAGCTTGGTCGCTCATCGCTTCTCGTCTGTGTTTCAGGTCGGGAGTCAAATAATACGGTTGTAATGCTCGGGCATACCGATACGGTCGAAGTCGACGATTACGGTCTGTTGGCGGATTTTGCTACGACACCGGATAAGCTTGAAGACGCTTTAAAGCAAGGGCAACGTTATCTCTACCCGAAGGCACAATCTGACTTAGAGAGCGGAAACTACCTTTGGGGACGAGGCACGCTCGATATGAAAGCGGGTGTGGCAAATGAGCTCATGCTGCTGAAACAGCTCGCAGAGAACCCCGAAAGTTTCGAAGGTAACGTGATTGCTCTTTTCGTCTGTGACGAGGAGGGGAATTCCGCCGGCATGATCTCCGCCATTGAGGTTTTGAAACAATGGCGTGATACCAAAGGTCTTAATATCTGCGGTGTGATCAATACCGATTATCATACGGCGCAGTATCCCGGCGATGAAGCGTACTATCTCTTTCGCGGAACAGTCGGCAAGATCATGCCTGTTTTTTACATTCGCACACTCGAAACGCATGCAGGTGATCCTTTTGCCGGACTCGATGCCAATCTCGTCTTGGCAGAGTTATTAAATGAAATCAACCTCAATCCGAAATACAGTGATTGCTCCGGTGATGAAATATCCGTCCCGCCGATTACGCTAAAAGTTGAAGATCTCAAGGAAGTTTATTCCGTCAAGACGAATCACGAAGCGTGGACCTTGATCAGTGTGCCCTTGTTCGAGCAGACTCCCGCGGATGTCATGTGGAAGATGCTCGAGGCAGCGAACATCGCGGCGGAAAACTCTCTTTCGAGATATTATCGCTACCAGCGCGATTACATCGAGCAAGCAGGCATACCGACCGAGATTAAACATCCAGCGTTCGAAATCATCACGCTTTCGGACCTGCTCGATAAAGTTGCCGCGCATGGAGGGGAGGGACGAGATTCCCTGATTGAGCGGTATCTTTCATCTGTTCTCACCGAAGCCGACACACGCGAGCAGACACTCCATCTTATACGCCAGCTGGAGGTTCTCTTGCCCGATCGCAGACCGCGCATCGTGATCGGATTTGCACCGCCATTCTATCCAGCTGTCTCCTGTTCCGGATCGGACGATGTCTTCTATCAGCAAGTTGACCGAGGGATCAGGCGCGCTCTGAAGTCGGATAAATCCGTTTCAAATGCTTCTTTCGCTTCCGAGTCAACAACCGCAGGTACTTATATGCTTGACAACGGTAAGGAGCTAAAGGTCAAAACGTACTATCCCTATATCTCTGATCTCAGCTATCTGGCGCTTCCTTACACGGATGACGAGCTGCAAATCTTGCAGGACAACATGCCGACGCTCGGTCGCGGCTATCATGTGCCGCTCGATACGATGAAAGCGCTCGACCTACCGGTGATCAATCTAGGCGGATACGGTTTCGATGCGCATAAGTGGACGGAACGCGTCGAGCGCGATTATAGTCTGCGTATCTTGCCGGTGCTGTTGGAAGGCATCGTCATGGAGATTTTAGGCGCCTGATCTTCCGGTATGTAAACTCGTTGCTGACCGAAGCAACCGCATTTTCTCGTCTGCCGCCCCCTATGATTCCGTAATAGTCTTTCGGCATTTTTGAATCTTCCGTGAGGGGTGCAGTTTTGCAGTTAATATCAAATTTCTGAACTTTGCACTCCCAAGCCTTAAGCAAGCGCGCGGGCGCTCCGGATCGATGGAAGACTGAATGCTACGTCACAGGCTTTCGGGGGTGTGAAACATCTACAGCTATCATATTTCACCGTACAATGTTTTATGACTTCCCTATGAAAAGCCTTGCAACCCACATTTTGCACATCATCAGCAAACCAACATCGTCTATCTTTTGCGCCACACACTCCCTGCTCCCTTCTTTTTCGTACAATTTTTTGATATAAAGTGAAAAATTGCATAAGGAGAGTGAGCGAAGAGGGAGGAACAAGCGTTACTAGGTAAAGAAAA
>JAAZMK010000159.1 GCA_012798865.1 Clostridiaceae bacterium
TTAATGAGAATGACAATTCCGGACAAGCCGACCAGTAGAAATCAGCGATATATAACAACACAGAAAGGTCAAGATCTGCTAGGTGAATAATTTGTATCAACCACTCAGTCCTTAGCCAACCTAGAATGCAGTTATTGATACAATTTCCCGTATTGGTAACTGCGTTCTTTTGTTTTTAGTCTATTTCTGTCCGGAATAGGGAGCGAGATTTCGCTACCGTCTTTGAAGCGGTAAAGTGATATCGTCCTTCACCGTCACTGTGTCCACTGTGTTCATCTATAGCGTGCTTGTGTTGTATTTTAATAACTTTGTCAGTTCGACGGGGGATACAGCGATATAAGTATCGAAATGCTAACGATAGATTATCCTGTCCCGTCCCTCTCGTTTGGCAATGTAGAGATTTTTGTCCGCTGCCTCTACAAAGTTGGAGTAAGAGATTCCCTTGACATAGCTGCTGAGTCCACCGGAAAGCGTGACCGGTTTACCATGACTCCATCCATGTGTCCTCACATGATCGCCGAGTGCACGCACTGTGGGCAGTGCTTCCGCCGGGGTTTTGCCCGGAAACAGGATTACAAACTCTTCTCCGCCATATCGACCGAAAATCTCTCCATCTGTCAGACTGGCTTCCATGATCTGTGCAATATTGAACAGTACCTCGTCGCCATACTCGTGTCCATAGGTATCGTTTACTTCTTTAAAATGGTCGATGTCCAGTATGCAAAGTGTCAATTGCGAGCCTGTGTCGTATGCCAGGCGCATTTCCTCGTCGATGCTCGCTGATAGGAAACGGCGATTGTATAAGCCGGTCAAGGCATCGGTCAGTGAGAGTCGCTCCAATCGACGTACCAAGCGCGTCTTTTCATCCCGCACCCTCGCGTATTGCTCCTTCACCGTGAAAGCCAGAATTGTATTGGCTACGAAACTCATGGTCAGACCGAATGCCATATCCCCGAAATGTTCTGAGCGGGAGGAATAATGTATAACAATGTCCGGGAAGTGGTATTCCAACGCGACAAAGGCAACTAACATGATCGCTTCAGCGACTAGCATACCTGTGCGCACTGCTCCTCTGAAAACAAGAGCTATACACAGACCGCCCGTTAGCATCATGGGGGCGGTGGAGCCGGTCACTCCGCCGATTGTAAACCAAAGAAAAGGAATCAGAAAGAAAACGGAAACGCCCAAGACAATCACGGCAGCTCCGTACCAACGCTTTTTGACTACACTGTATAAAACACTTGAAACGGTTATCGTTAGGTATATCACGAGTACCGGCAACGTAAAAACGCCTATGCCCTTTAGCATGTTATATCCGAGTCCGAATATGGACATAAGTATACCGGCGATTGCCGTGTACAAAAATACAAGGTGATCGAGCGGCAGCTCCTTATGGTATATTTGTCGAAATGTTTCTTTGAGCAAACTCATTATTGTTTGCTTAGAGGTGCTTTCTTCGTTTTTTTCTATTCTTTTTTGCATTACTGTTTTCTCCTAGCTGTCGAGACTGCTTGGGTCAAAAAGGGTCAATTTCAGCGGTTACCAACCTATTCATATTATATCTTCGGCAAATAAAGGCAAATCTGCCAAGACAACTACGCTGTATTGTATCAACCGCTCGATTTTAACACAACTTAGGAAACAATAGTAGAAAAATCTCAAGATGGCTTTCAGAAAACAACAGTAAAATATGTTGGTCGGCAAGCAATGCAAAGTTATTCGCACACTAACCGAAGAGGAACTTAATAAATGATCCAAAAGTAATGGCTGTAAAGGAGTAAGTCATTATGAGCATCAAGATTGATTGACTACTTCGAGTAATGTGCGCGTTCTCCGCCGATGAGCTTGGGACGGTACATAAGGGCTGTCACCCTCGCTTCCCCTATCATTTTGACGGAGAGCCTGACTGGGCGTTGGACGTGTTTGATGTGCATGCCGATTTCTGTGTCGCCGATGTCGATGCCGAGCGTGCCGGTAAGGTGTTCAACCATGACGGGTTGATCGAATTGTTCGTACGCGGCGACGGAGCATGCACCGCCTGCGTGAAGGGCGGGGACGACATTCACTTCTTCTAGGCGGTTTTGCAGCATGACATTTCGCTCCACGACGAGCGAACGGTTGATGTGCTCACAGCCCTGGACGGCAAGGTTGAGTCCGTGCGTTTTTACGATGGGGATCAGTGTCTCGATGATGAGCGAACCGACTTCTTGGCTTGAACCTTTGCCGATTTGAATTCCAAGTATTTCACTGGTGCTGCAGCCAAGGACAAAAATATCTCCATGCCGTGTGTAGTGCGCTTCCTTGATGAGTTCTTCAGCGGCATCCGTCACTTGTTTTCTTATCACGTCGTAATTCATGGTTGGGCTATTCCTTTCTGCTGTGTGCTCTCTCGTTGTAGGAATGACAAATTGTGCAAGATATAATCGGTTGAGATTCTATACACTTCATCGACCGATTCCTTCATGCCTGTCTCGAGCCAATGCTCGATCAACCCTCGTACACCGTTTGCGATGGCGTAGTAATAGTACTCAACGGCACGGTTTGCTTTCCCGTTGTGCGTGCTTGCCGTTTTGTTCATCAATGTTGTACGACCTTCTTCCCAAATTCTGCTGAGGAAAGTACTGTCGGGATTTGTAAGCAAAATAATACAGAGGTCCGTGTTGTCGTCAATGAATTTGAAGACTTCATAAATGCCGGGCAACTGCACGTTCCCGGATTTATCGACTTCTATGTGAAGAATCATGGATGAATCGACGAGACTTTCATGAATGATTTTTTCAAACCGTTTATAGGTATCATCTTCTAAACTGCTGAATAAATCATTGATATCGGTGTAATGGAGATAGAAGGTCGTTCTGCTTATATCTGCCAATTCGGTGAGCTCCGTGATGGTGATATCGCGCAGAGACTTTTTCAGCAGGAGCTTAATGAGACTTTTCTGAAGCGCGTCGACGGTACGGCGAGTTCGTCGGTCGTCTCTTTTTCTCCCTGTTTGTTTCGTCTGTTCGTTGGCAGTAAAATGCGGTGCCGGATTTTTGGCTGAAGAAGTCGTCATATTCTCGCTCATGAGGGTCTGACCTCCATTGAGAGTTGTTCGTTCGTCGGCTTCATGTGATCTTACAAACTCGCATTTTGCCCTGTGTTGATCACGGTTTTTCAACTAAACGAGAGCCTACTATATTCTCTTCGTATCATAGCACGATTTGACATTATTCCATAATATGTAACTTAGTAGACATATGTAGAAATAGTGTTGTATGTCATGCCATCGTCTCCACAATAATGTCAAATTCTTGTCCGAATCACTACACGAACGACTGTTACGATACAGGTGTCGTGTATATCGAGTGTCGCGACATCTCCAGTATGATGATCAAGTTGAACGGAGGATGTCGAGATGGATTACGGACTCTGTTGTGTCTGTTGATCGCTTCTTGACAGAAGACGAATGAATAAACTGGCGGGGCATATCGTCAAATTCCGAGTTATTATTTTCTTTGTATTTATAGCGCTTATGGTCATAAGTGTCTTTCTTTTTTTTAGAGTCAAAGTAAACTATGACCTCTCGTCCTATTTGCCGAAAGATGTTCCTTCTACTGTCGCTATAGAAAAAATGGGCGAGGAGTTTGAGCAAGCAGTACCCAATACGGAAGTCGGTTATCCTATCAAGAATCTTGCCGAAGGTCTCGCGATGAAAGAAAAATTGCAATCGCTCGATTTTGTCGATGAAGTTCTTTGGATGGATGACCAGCTTGATTTAGCCACTCCACTTGAACTTCAGGATAAAAAAATAGTTGAAGGGTTTCTGAAGGGCGGCATTGCGCTGTTCCAGCTAACGATTTCTGACGATGTCGATGTGCAGGAGGCGTTGATAGAGCTGGAAAATGTTGTCGGCGAAACGGGACATATACGTGGGGAAGTCGTTGAACAGTCGTTCATGCAACGCGCCGTAACATCTGAAATGACAATGATCGTTGCCGTTGTAATACCCGCTGCTTTGATTATTCTTCTTTTGTCGACGACTTCATGGCTAGAACCGATTCTCTTTATGATCGTCATTTCAGCAGGAGTGCTCATCAATATGGGGCTAAATTCCTTTGCGCCGGATGTCTCTTTCATTACACAGGCGGTTAGTTCTGTACTGCAACTTGCCGTTTCGATGGATTATGCAATCTTTCTGTTGCATCGATTCGGAGAATACCGCGCCGAGGGGATCGAGCCGAAGGAAGCGATGAGGCAGGCGATCGTGAAGAGTTTCGCCCCTGTCAATGCTTCTGCCTTGACGACGCTCTTTGGTTTTCTCGCTCTTATATTCATGCGTTTCGGTATCGGCAAAGACTTGGGACTCGTACTTGCACGCGGTGTAGTGGTCAGTCTCCTTACCGTCTTTCTGCTGTTGCCTGCGCTCGCGCTGTTGAGTTACAAATTGATTGACAAGACGACACATCGCTCTTTTATCCCATCTTTTAAGGGATTCAGCCGCATTGTGACGCGTTTAGCTATCCCCGTCGTCATCCTAACATTACTGCTTGCCGTCCCGTCTTACATTGGACAGAAATCGAATAATTTCCTCTACGGAGGGCGAGCGTATCCGAAGGAGTCTCGGGCGAGGATTGATGCCGACTTCCTTAAAGAAACTTTCGGCGACAACATGCAGATGGCACTGCTCGTACCGAGAGGAGGATGGGCGACGGAGCAGAAGCTTGTAAAAGAATTGAAAGCGCAGCCCGAGATGAAGACGGTTATCGGTTACGTTAACACGGTTGGAACGAGCGTGCCTGTCGATCTCCTGCCTGAACGCGTTATTTCGCCGCTTGTTTCGGAGAATTACAGCAGGATTGTACTCATCGCAGATTCGCCCGATGAAAGTCCGGAGACGTTCGAACTTGCCGAGCGGCTTCGAACGATCGTCGACAACTTCTATCCTGAAGGGGATACATATCTCGCTGGCGCCAATGTCGTTCTTCTCGATATGAAAACGACGATTACGCAAGACATGACAATCGTCAACGGTCTTGCGGTACTCGCTATATTCCTCGTGATTATGTTGACGTTTAAATCACTTGCCATACCGATCGTACTCGTTTTAACCATTGAGCTTGCCGTTTGGATCAACTTGTCCGTGCCATACATCACAGGAACGCCGCTCGTCTTTATCGGTTATCTCGTTATCAGTACGGTGCAGCTGGGTGCGACAGTCGATTACGGTATTCTGATGACGCAACACTATCTAGACCATCGCCAAGTCATGGGACGCAAGGATGCGTCGATGATGACGATTCAGACGGTCGCAGGTTCCATCATTCCACCTGCGCTCATTTTGTCTACCGCCGGCTATCTGCTCTATTTCATTTCGAGTATTCAAGTCGTCAAGGAGATAGGGCATGTGCTTGGACGCGGTGCCTTGTTGTCACTCATGATCGTCCTAATAGTGTTGCCGAACTTGCTTTACGTCTGCGATCGCGTGATTGAAAAAACAACCTGGAAGCTTCGTATGCTTCCGGACAGACCATCATTAAGTCTGGAGGAATTAATTGAAAATGAAGACGCTTAAAAAAAGAAAACGGAACAGAAGCCGTTTCTTGGTAAAACCAATTGTCGCCATCTTGTTGTTGGCGTTTGTGGTCGGTGTGATGCCGGGATTCGTGCAAGCTGAGCGCGAGGCAAAACTCGTTACCATGCCGACATCGGATAAGAGCAAGAGGGAAGTTGTCTTTGCACGTCTCAGAGCGACGGGAGATGTTGACAACGTATACGTCGTCAATCATTTTAATCCCGCTAGGATGAGCTCTCTGACAGATTACGGCGACTATGAGGAGGTCATTCAGTTGACAGGGAGTGTACCTCCAGTCCTTAGCGGGACAACCGTCTCAATCGCTGAAGCGGAGGGACCGTATTACTATCAGGGGAATCTGAGATCCCGCGAGTTGCCATGGTTCTTTGAGATGACGTGGAGACTTGATGGGGAGACCATATATCCTGAGAGACTTTCCGGTGTCTCGGGCGAGCTTGAGTTGGAGATGAGCGTGAAGAGGAATGATCAAGTCGATGCTGATTTCTTCGATCATTATGCTCTTCAGATCAGCATTCCGATCGACCCCGAGCGCGCACAGATCGTGGCGGCAAGTGAGGGGTTTATAGTGTCTTACGCCGGTACGGAACAGCAGATGACGTATATGGCTTTGCCCGGTCTTGAGACGACTGTGAAAGCTATTTTCGATGTGAAAGACTTTGCAATGGGTCAGATAACGATTGCAGGTGTCCCGCTAGTGCTAAACATCGATATGGATGCGCTCGGTGAATTTGATGACATGCTCACACCGCTCAGCGAGTTGGAGTCGGGGATTGCAGAATTTGCAGACGGGGCGACGAAATTACGTCAGGGCTACAAGAAACTTCTCGATGCATACAATAAAATGCGCGATGGTGGCGGGAAGCTGGTCTCAGGTGGCAAGGAGCTGACAAGCGGCGCCAATCAGCTCAAGGCGGGTGTCGGCGATTACACATCGGGTGTCGATAGGTATGTCCGGGGCGTTCAGCAGTTGTCGAGCGGTTTTCAAGCGTTCGATAAAGGTGTCCGCGCGATGTACCAAGGGACTCAACTGCTGAAGGGAGAAAGTGCACAGCTTGTCAATGCCTCATCAAGTATTTTGGGAGGATTGAACGAGATTGTCGATAGGCTTCCTCCGCCCGAATCTTTTGATGGGGTGGAAATTCCTGAAATTACGCCTGAGATGGAGAACGAACTCGAGAAACTCAAGCAAGGCTCGGAAGTGATTCGTATCGGTTTGGAAGCCTTGGCTACTGATGGCGGTGGTATATCGCAGTTGGTCTTTGGTTTAAGGCAAGTGAAAGAGCAATTGAACTTTCTCAAGACTCAGGCATCACAATTCGCCATTCCTATGTCACCTGTGGTTTCCAGAGATGCTAATGAGTGGAAAACCTATATGGAAGCGCTGGGATTCTCCTATAGCGACACCGGATCCCCGGAAGTCGAACAGTCGTTTTATGCACAGCTTGCCACTATGTCAAAATACGCCTCTGACTACAGGGCAGCCGTCATTATGTTACGGGGCGCCATTGAAGGACTCCTCATACAGATTACTGCTTTAGAAACAGGTGCCAATGCCGTTCTTTCTACTGTTCAAGGTCTTTCACGCTTATACGGTGGTTATTTTGAAGGATCTGAGCGAGTGCCCGGTATACATGACGGGGTTGTCGAACTCGTCGATGGAGTGTTGGAACTTGCCGGTTTGTCGGATAAATTCTCACCGCTTTTAGAGGAATATCCTAAGCTCGTTAAGGGACTCAGAGAATTGAGAGACGGTTATGCAGGGGAGTACGACGCTAACGGACAGCCGGTTATCGGGAGTGACGGAAAACCGAAGATCGGATTCCACGGAGGGTTGAAGGCATACATCGAAGAGGGTGTGGGCGGACTGCTCTCAGGCTATGAGGGCGGCTCAGGTCAACCCGGCATATTAGCAGGTTCTACAGAGATTAAACAGGGTCTCGGTGTTCTCGCTAACAGCGGTCGCCAGATCACTTCCGGAGGCTCCGAGTTGATGAAAGGTTTGGAGAAGACTGGAAAGGGGATCTCCGATTATGTCGACGGAGTCACTTTATTGAACAAGGGGCTTGATCGCTATCGTTCTGACGGACTGATTCCCTATTATGACGGGCTTGTTAAGTTCGAGGAAGGAGGGAAAACCCTGAAAGACGAAACAAGCAATTTGCCTCAGAAGTTCGAAGATGCCATACGGGAACTGATGGAAGAGTACGGAGAGTCATTTGAAATCAAGTCTTTCGTGTCGGATAAGAATAAAGACGTGGCAAGTGTTCAGTTTGTGTTTATGACGGAGGAGATCCCGCCAAAAGCGAAGTAAAGAACGTATAGTCCCATTTATTGCCATAAAACAGCCGTCGACAGAAGATAAGTCGACGGCTGTTTTATGATTTGACATGTTGTAGTGATGCCGCTCTCACTACAGTCTCAATTGGAGAACCTGCTATTTGGCGCGTTTGAGTGCGACGGATCCGCCTTCTTCGTCAGTAATGGTGAGCGTATCGCCATCGATCTTGAATTTCGACGCCATTGTTTCTTTTTCTCCCATCATGTCCATTGTCAACTCGATGGTATCACCCTTTACCTTATAGCTCATTTTGGCAAGTGACATAAAAGCTATGACTAATTGAGCATCCTCCGAAGCATCATCGGACACTTCAAATTTTAGTTCTCCGTTCTTTTGGAAGTTCATAATCAAGCCGGGGGGAAACTCGTCCGACTCTCCCGCATCGACGACAGTCCACTTACCGACGATGCCCTTGTCCCCGCCACAACCAGCAGCAAAGACGAGAGAGACGACGAAAACAGCGACCAAAACGATCGCGGTGATCTTCTTCGTCGATTCTTGAATTCCACGTTTTTCACTGTACATAAAATAATCTCCTCTAACCCATTTTTCCTATGGAAGGGTGTCCATTAATCTTCTTTTGAAAGAAGATCGCGGATTTCTTTTAATAATTCTACCTCAGACTCCGCTTCAGCCTCGGGCATTGTCTCTACTTTTTCCTCATCTTCTTTCTTGCGGCGTGCTTTGTTTGCCACTCGAACGACTAGGAAAAGGAAGAAGGCGACGAGAATGAAAGTCACGAGAGACTGAATCACTTGGCCATAACTGATAGCGACTTCTTCCACACTGTCTGTCGCTTTACGCAGAACGATTTTGAGTGAAGAAAAGTCGATACCGGCAGTAATGTAGCCGATGACTGGCATCAGGATGCCATTAACCACGCTATCGACGATAGCTTTGAATGTGAGACCGAGAACAAAACCAACGGCGGCATCCAAGACGCTCCCTTGCGCAACGAACTCCTTGAATTCTTTGATCATCGTTCTATCTCCTCTACACGCATTACTCAGCCGGTTTTTGCGGGATGGTATTCAGGTCGAAACCAAGAACCTGCACCTCACAAGAACATACTGATGACAATAATCAGTATATCAGTTTACTCCTGTCGATTTGAATGGATATTGACAGACTTTCGAATCAAAATGACAGATAATTCTGTACAGCATGCGACGGATGATGACTAAGCAAAATGAAAAAAATCTAGACTCGTATAAGAACAGCCGTCGACTCGTCTTCGATCGACGACTGTTCTTGAATTACCTCAATTTTCTGATGCCGCGATCACTACTGTCGTGTCGCAACTACAGAAATAATTATCTGACGCGCTTGAAAACGGTCTCCTCTCCGTTGTCGAAGAAGGTAAGAGTATTGTCTTTGACTTCAAATTTTACCTCATTTGTTTGTGTCAATCCGCCCATTTCTAATGTCATCACGAGCATGTCATCTTTCGTCTCGTAAGTGATATTAACCATATCAAGTAAATCCATTTGTGCTTTTACATCATCGGGGGCGTCTTTGGTCAGTTCGACTTTTAACTCACCGTTCTTTTTAAAGTTCATAATTATGCCGACAGGGAAGTCACTAGTGTCCGTATCGGTGACGGCCCACCTGCCGACAATGCCGTCTCCACTTGGTGGGAGAACAAATACAATAAGGACGACGGCTATGATCGCGACCAGCAAGATTGCGACGATGCCGACAACCAACCCCGTCTTCTTTTTTTTGGCGGGCGGTTGTACAGGTTGTCAGTACGGTGCTGCTTGCGGTGCATATGGGTATGGATAAGGTGCTTGAGCGGGCGCTTGTTGCTGTGGTGCAGCATATTGCTGTGGTGCAACATATTGCTGTGGTGCAGCATATTGCTGTGGTGCAGCTTGTTGCTGTGGTGCAGCATAATACGTGCCTGCTTGTTCGACTGCTCCAGATCCGAGCGGCGATCCGCACGACGTGCAAAATCTCGCTTGTTCGTTGTTCTCAGCTCCACATTTGTTACAGTACATATAAACTCCTCTCCCTTTTTTGCTATAGGCAGGGCGCCTGTTTTCTTCTTTCACAAGAAAATCGCGAATATCTTTCAGCAACTCCGTCTCAGACCCGGTTATTTCTTTGACATCTTCCTCAGCTTCTTTTTACCGGGAAGGCGTAAAGACCGAAGTCCCCACGCCGGTTGCCCACCAACATTACGCGGGTAACATGAATCCAGTATATCAGATGATCTGCATCGAAATGGACAAATCCCACGCGTGGAATGAGCTATTTTTTTCTCATCGTGTAAGCAAACACACTCAGAAACTCAACAGTGAATAGAAACAATCAAAAAATACTCTGAAGCCTCAACGTTCGAGAAAGCGAAGCGATTCTTCAGTCATATCTTGACGGTCTGCGCTGATGGAGATAGTGATTTCAACATCGGCTCGCTGTGCGAATTTTTCAAGTGAGAGCAAAAACTCATCTAAGTGGTCCCTATCGTAATCGTCTGCAATCTTAAGAAGACTGTCAATAAAAATGTGTGAGATGTCGTAGTCCTTCGCATTCATGCCGGCGAGAAAAGCGATGAGCTGTCCATATCCGCGGACGGGATATTCAGTGATATCAATGAGTCTAACGGAATGGGGGAGAATCCGGTCGACCGTTTTTCCGTATTCGATAAAAACAATGTTTGAATCTTTGTCATTTGCTAATGACTCCACTTGATCAAGCATGATCGGAGTTTTTCCGGAACCTTTTCTCCCAACAATCGCTTTTACAAACATAGTGACCTCCATGCATTATTAACCAATCAGATGTTCCAAAACTTTGCATCCTTAACGAAGAGTTCCGTTAAATATAATGTCAAGTTAATCATACGACAAACGACGTTGTTTTTGTAGATTCGTTTAAAGATGGATATGGCGAAATCAGTTATGAAATAGAACGTGGTTTCTCAACAGCAAACAGTTGCATGATAGCACAATCTGGTGTATTGTGTATGCACATCAGTTCTGAGAGGGGAGACAGATGTCTGTGCGTGAATTTGATGTAGCGATTTTGCGGGACACGGTTGAGGAACTTTGCGGTAAGCTTGCCTGTGTGTTGCCGGATGATGTCCACGATGCTATTGAGCAAGCGTTGGAGCACGAAGACAGTACGGTTGCCCGCCATGTTCTTGAAGATCTCCTGTTAAATTGTGAAATAGCTGCCGAAGAGAGCGTTCCCATGTGTCAGGATACGGGGATGGTCGTCGTATTTTTAGATGTCGGATTCGATGTCAGATTCTCGGGTAACCCATATGAAGCGATCAATGAAGGCGTTCGTCGTGGCTATAAGAAGCACGTTCTGCGTATGTCGGTCGTTTCTGATCCACTGAGGAGGGTCAATACGGGCGACAATACGCCTGCGATGGTGACGACAAGATTGGTTCCGGGAGATCACGTGACGATTACTATGTTGTGTAAGGGGTTCGGCAGCGAGAACATGAGTCGACTCACGATGCTCCTGCCTGCCGATGGTGAGGAAGGCGTGCGCAAATTCGTGATTGACACGGTCGCCAAGGCAGGTCCTAATGCTTGCCCGCCGTTTGTCATAGGCGTCGGTATCGGCGGAACATTCGACCAAGTGGCTCTCGCTGCCAAACGCGCATTGGCAAGACCCTTGACGGAGTCAAATGTGGATCCTTTCTATGCGGCGATGGAACAATCACTTCTCGCGGAGATCAATGCGTTGGGCATCGGTCCGCAAGGGTTCGGCGGCAGGGCAACAGCTCTCGGCGTCGCCATCGAAGTGCTCCCTACGCACATTGCCGGACTTCCTGTCGCGGTGAATATCAATTGCCACGCGGCTCGCCATATTCAGGAGGTTTTGTAATGTCGGATAAGGTTGAGACAATCAGGCTTCAGGCGCCTTTTACAGAAGGTGAGGCGAGAGCATTAAAAAGCGGTCAACGTATTCTACTTTCGGGCGAAATATATTCATTGCGCGATGCTGGTCATAAGCGCTTAGTAGAGCTTATAAAGCACGGCGAAGAGCCTCCCATTACTTTGGAGAATAATGTTCTCTACTATGTCGGTCCTTCGCCTGCCAAGGCTGGACGAGCTTTAGGTTCCGCCGGACCGACGACGTCATCAAGAATGGATCCGTATACACCTTTCCTCATCAAAAACGGTCTGCGCGGCATGATCGGGAAAGGGTATCGCAGTGACGAAGTAGTCGCTGCGATGAAAGAACATGGTGCTGTATATTTTGCCGCGATAGGCGGGGCGGGTGCGCTGATTTCTCGAGCGATTAAAGAGGCGGAAGTCATTGCATGGGAGGATCTCGGTACCGAGGCGTTGCGACGGCTTAAGGTGGAGAATATGCCGGTGACAGTCGTCATCGATACGGGTGGCAACAATCTTTACGAGGTTGGTCCACACATATGGTTGACAAGACATCATGACTAATTTGAATCATAAAGAACATTCGCTTTATCGTACGATTTATTGCGATCTCCGCGACGACATCGAGTCGGGAGTATTAACTTCCGGAGAAAAACTTCCGTCAATTCGGGATTGTGCCAAGGCGCGCGGTGTGTCTGTCGGTACGATCCGCCACGTATACTCCTTGCTATCGAGGGACGGGCTCATCGAGCAACGCCGAGGTCGCGGTACTTTTGTCGCATCTTCACCGACGGAAATGAATGATGGGAGCCGCAAAGATAAAGCACTTGCGTCGATCGATCGGATGATCGAGGAGATGACCCACCTCGGATTTACGACGCGCGAAGCTCAGATCTTTTTTGAATTGCGGTTGAGGCAGATGGAAGATATTACGCGCCCTGTGCGTGTCGCTGTCGTCGCGGCGACTTCGGAAGAGCGCTCCATTATTGCGCAATCTCTTGACGCGATTCGCATTGCCGGCACATTTCGTATACCGTTCGACGATGTATTGTCGCATCCCGGACGTCTGTCATCCGGATACGATCTCATTGTCACGCCTGAGCGACTCTACAAGGAGCTGAGACTTCTCGTCCCCGAGCAGATGCCTTTGATGCCGGTCGCATTCGAGCTCTCGCGGGCATCTATCGCTCTGTGCATGAGTCTCCCAAAGGGCGTTACTCTTGGTATTTTGACTATCAGCATGGGGTTTGCCGATGTGATGTATTCGGCTTGTGAGCGCTATCTTCTTGAGCCCTTGCAGATTCGGCGCGCGAGGTTCGGTGATTCCGAGTCAACGCGCCGTTTTATTGAACAGTTCGATGTCGTGGCGCTCCCACCTGACTATGAGAATCTGGTCGATTCGAAAGAGATGGTGCTTATTCAGGAATTTGCCGATAGAGGAAAGGTTTTTCTCAGGACAGAGTTTGGCTGTGACAGGGGTTCGATGCTCTATATCAATGAAGCAATTGAGCATTATTATCGCGATTTACGTGAATCGCTCCATTCTTAGGATGGATTCATGAAAAAGCATGTCGCGCGATGCGCGGCAGGAGGTCTGGAAAGATGGAACAGGGTAACGGTAAGAAACTGGTAATCGGTGTCATTGGCGCCGATGTCCATGCGGTAGGCATACGTATCCTTGAATATGCTTTCAGGGAGGCGGGTTTTGACGTAACGAACCTCGGTGTCATGGTGTCGCAGGAAGAATTCATCGGCGCGGCGCTCGAGACGGCTGCGGATGCAATCGTTATCTCTTCATTATACGGACACGGTGAACTTGACTGTCGAGGCATGAGAGACAAAATGGATGAGGCGGGTCTCGACGGTCTGCTCCTCTATGTCGGCGGAAATATCGTCGTCGGAAAGCAGGACTTTGTCGATGTTGAGAAGCGTTTCCATGAGATGGGATTCGACCGTGTCTTCCCACCCGGTACGCCGCCGGAAGAGACGATCTATTACCTGAAGAAGGACCTCGGGGTCGATTAAGATGCATTACGCCCTTCTGATCGATTTCGGAAGCACTTTTACGAAAGTGACCGCCGTCGATCTCATCTCCGAGGAAATCGTCGGAACGGCCTCCGCATTTACGACGGTCGATTCCGATATCGGAACGGGATTGAACGTTGCGCTCGATCGCTTGCGTCGGGTGACGGGCGACATCGCCTTCGAATTCAAATCGGCATGTTCCTCGGCGGCGGGCGGTCTTCGCATGATGGTTTCCGGTCTTGTTCCCGAGCTTACCGCTGAAGCGGCGAGGCTCGCCGCACTCGGTGCGGGGGCGAGAATTACGCGACTTTTCACCCACGAGTTGACGCGTCGCGATCTGATAGCTATCGAAGCTGATCCCCCCGATATATTCTTGATGACTGGCGGGACGGATGGCGGCAATCGCGCTTGCATGGAAAAGAATGCTGAGAAATTGCGGTCGCTTTCCGTTCAATTTCCTATCATTCTCGCAGGAAACCGCCAAGCGATTGACGCCTGTGAGGATGCTCTCGCAGATTTCCCTGTCACAGTATGCCCGAATGTCATGCCTTCATTCGGTGTGCTCAATATTGAACCTGTGCAGCGCGAGATTCGCGATCTTTTTTTGAAACACATCGTGAATGCGCGCGGTTTGTCAAAAACGAAAGAGATTCTCTCGGATATCCTTATGCCGACGCCATCCGCAATTCTTTCCGCGATGAAGCTATTGGCTGACGGCACGGAGAAGGAGACCGGTATCGGCGAGCTGATGGGGATCGATGTGGGAGGCGCCACGACGGATGTCTATACGATCGCAAGAGGAGAGCCGGTCGACATGAATGTGATCTGTAAAGGGCTCGACGAACCTTATGCGAAGCGGACGGTGGAAGGCGATATCGGTATGCGGTACAGTGTTGCCGGCATTGTATCCGAGGTCGGTCAATCGTGGATTTCGGAGCGTTCGGGATTGACGGCGGATGACTGCGCGACTTACATAAGCGAATTGTCGGACGACAAGTCTAAGGTTCCGCTCACACATGATGATGCCTTGGCACGGTTCGATCATGCACTCGCATCAGGAGCTGTCGAGATCGCGACAAGACGGCACGCCGGAGTGCTTGAGGAAGCGTTCACCACATCGGGACTCATCTATGTCCAGACGGGAAAAGACCTCCGCTCCGTACGGCAGATCATCTTTACGGGAGGATCGTTCATACATGCGCAGAGTCCGCTCGACATTGCGAGACACGCCCTCTACACGGAGCGCTACCCGATGTCGCTTCGCCCGAAGCAGGCAACGGTTTTAAGAGATGACCGCTATATTCTTTCTGCGATGGGTGTTCTCGCCGAGCGCGAAAAAGACATCGCATTACGTATCATCAAACGTGAACTTGTGCCGTTGGGTGATATTTCGCTCGGCGATGATTCATAAAAAGCGTGATAACAACAGAGATCATAGAGAAGGGGCAACGATATGAATGAAGTGAGAAACAGGAAGTGGACACGAGATGAATTTGAAAGCGTCCGTTCCGAGATTCTGACACAATGGCCGACGGGAAAAGATGTTGATGTAGAGGAAGCCTTTACGTACCACAAGAATCTTCCCGAACACAAAGTATTCAGCTACAAACTGAATAAAGCGAAAAAAGACGGCAAAACGCTTGTCCAACCGCGAGCAGGAGTACCGCTAATCCCTGAGATGATCGAGCTCTTGACGTATTTGCAGGATGTCGGTGAGGCAGACTTGCTGCCGACGACGATTGACAGCTATACGAGACAGAACCGCTACAACGAGGCTGAAGTCGGCATCAAAGAGTCGGAACGTACCGGCAAGGCGATGCTGAACGGGTTTCCGGCAGTTAACCACGGCGTCGCGGGATGTCGAATGCTCATCGATGCGCTCGACACGCCGCTCCAGATTCGTCACGGCACTCCCGATGCGAGACTGCTGACAGAGATCGCGTACGCCGGCGGGTATACGAGTTACGAGGGAGGCGGTATCTCTTACAATATTCCCTATGCGAAAAATGTTTCGCTCGAGGCGACAATTCGCGATTGGCAGTACGTTGATCGGCTGACAGGGATTTATGAAGAAGCCGGTTGCCCGATCAATCGCGAGCCTTACGGACCCTTGACCGGTACGCTCGTCCCGCCCTTCATCTCACATAGCGTCGCGATCATTGAGAGTCTTCTTGCAGCAGAACAAGGTGTCAAGAATATTACTGTCGGTTACGGTCAATGCGGCAACTTGATACAGGATGTCGCGGCTGTACAAGTCTTGCAGAGTTTGACGGATGAATACTTGCGCAAGTACGGCTATGGAGATGTCAACGTAACGACTGTTCTCCATCAGTGGATGGGCGGTTTTCCGCAGGAAGAGTCGAAGGCGTATTCCGTTATCGCGTGGGGTAGCGCCGTAGCCGCCCTCTCTCATGCGACGAAGGTCATTGTTAAAACACCCCATGAAGCGATCGGTGTCCCGACGAAAGAAGCCAATGCCGACGGGATGCTCTGCACGCGTCAAATGATCAATATGCTCGGCGAACAAAGCCTTGATACATACAGTCTTAAAGATGAGAAGATCATCATCGCCGCGGAGACGCGTTGTGTACTGGAAAAATGTTTTGAATTAGGTAACGGAGATTTGGCTCAGGGAGTCATACGCGCCATACGCTCGGGGGCGCTCGATATTCCGTTTGCGCCCAGTCGATACAACGCGGGAAAGATGCTCCCGGCGCGTGACAATGACGGAGCGATCCGCTTGTTCCATGCGGGAAATGTTCCGTTGACACCGGAACTTCTCGATTTCCATAAGGAGAAAATCTCGGAACGTGCAAAATATGAGAATCGTCAGCCGTCCTTCCAAATGGTCATCGATGACGTGTACGCGATCAGCAAAGGACGCCTTGTCGGTCGTCCGACAAACAAATAATGACGGACAAGCGAGAGGAAGAGGTAGTATATGAAAATAGTAAAAGTGGTGTGCGCTCCAGGTCGGACGGGATTTTATTTTGACGACCAAAAGGCGATTAAGCAAGGAGCGAAGATGGACGGATTCTTTTATGACGGAGTGCCAGAAACATCCGGGTTTACCGCCATTCGTCAAGCCGGTGAATCGATCTCGCTCATGCTTGTCCTGGAGGACGGGTCAATCGCATGGGGTGACTGTGCGGCGGTTCAATACTCGGGTGCTGGCGGAAGAGATCCGTTGTTTTTGGCGGAGGACTTCATCCCTGTGATCATGCGCGATATTGCACCGAAACTGGAGGGGAGAGTCGTCGATTCTTTCCGTGACACGATGGAAGAGTTCGAACGGATGACCGATCGCGACGGCAACCGTCTCCACACGGCGATTCGTTACGGCTTGTCGCAGGCGATTCTCGATTGCGTCGCCAAGACAAAAAGCAAGCTCATGTGTGAGGTGATCGCCGAGGAATACGGGACAACCGTCAGCGAGGAGATGATCCCGATCTTTTCACAGACAGGCGATGCGCGCCATGACAATGCGGATAAAATGATTCTCAAGCGCGTACATGTTTTACCGCATGCGCTGATCAATAACCTTGAAAAACTCGGACCGAACGGAGACACGCTCGTCGAATACACGGCATGGCTTCGCGATCGGATTCTACGTTATCGACAGGATCCCGCGTATCATCCTGTATTTCATATCGATGTCTACGGCACCGTGGGCTTGTTGTTCGGATACGAGAATATTGAAGTCATCACCGATTATTTAGAGCGGCTCGAGAAAGCGGCTTGCCCATTTGCGCTTCGCGTGGAAGGTCCGATCGATGCGGGTTCACGTGAAGGTCAGCTCGAATGGCTTGCGAAGCTGACGCGGCTCGTGGACGAACGCGGCATCAACGTAGAACTTGTCGCCGATGAGTGGTGTAATACGGTTGACGATGTTCGCGCATTTGTCGATGCCGGCGCCGGGCATATGATTCAGATCAAGACACCCGATCTCGGGAGTCTCCACAATACGGCGGATGCCGTCCTCTATTGCAAGGAGAAGGGCGTCGGTGCATATATGGGAGGAACGTGCAATGAGACGAACCGGTCGGCGGAAACTTGCGTTCACGTTGCGATGGCAATGAAACCGGACCAAATTCTCGCCAAGCCTGGGATGGGCGTCGATGAAGGCGTCATGATTGTCTACAACGAGATGCAACGCATTCTCGCACTTCGCGGAGCAAAACGATGAACAGTAAACAGATGAAAAGGGCGAGAGCGGGTACGCTTGAGTCGGGCGATGTGCTCGTGACGATTGAACCTGCCGACTCGCTCGAAATAAAGCTGCATTCACCCGTCATCAATCAATTCGGCGATGCGATCATGCGATCGGTTCGCGAAGTGATTGATTCATTCGGCGTGACAAGCGGGACGATATCGCTTGAAGACCAGGGAGCGCTCGATTGTACGATACGTGCGAGGCTCGCCACGGCGATTAGGCGTTCTTTTGAAGATGAGGAAGGGGCGTAAGCGTGAAACGG
The DNA here is from genome assembly GCA_012798865.1 of Clostridiaceae bacterium. Taxonomy (GTDB): domain Bacteria; phylum Bacillota; class Clostridia; order Saccharofermentanales; family DTU023; genus UBA4923. The sequence goes on from JAAZMK010000159.1 coordinate 18,268, forward strand.
TCATACCTTTTTTTGCCGGGCAATCAGCCGACCATGCTGCAAAATGGTGCCGTGCTACCTGCCGATGTACTTATTTTTGATCTGGAAGATTCCGTCGCTCCTGCGGAAAAGGATGCGGCGCGAGAGCTTGTTTCGTCGGCTCTCCGTTCCATTGATTACGGGAGGCGCGGACTCGCCGTGCGCATTAACGATATTGAAAAACCGTATATTAAAAAAGATTTAGAGGCAGTCGTGACAGCGGGCGCTCGCTCCGTCATGGTGCCAAAAGTCAACAGCGCCCGGACGTTGCATCACGTCGCCGTGATGCTCGATCTGATCGAAGAGGAGTATGGCATTGAAAAAGGACGTACAAAGGTTATCGCTTTGATCGAAACAGCGCTTGGCATCGAAATGGTCTTTGAGGCGGCAACGTCAACTCCACGCGTCGAAGCGCTGGCGCTGGGAGGCGAAGATTTGTGTGCCGATCTCGGTTGCCCGCGTACGAAGGAGGGGACAGAGCTTTTCTACAGTCGGTCAAGACTTCTTCTCGCGGCGAGGGCTGCCGGCGTTGATGCCGTCGATACTCCTTTTACGGATGCGCGCGATGAGGAAGGCTGTTATGCCGATACGGTCTATGCACGTGGTCTTGGATTCGACGGAAAACTCTCGATCTCACCCCACCATTTGCGCCCGATTCACCGAGCTTTCACCCCGACAGAAGAGGCGGTTGCCTTCGCTTTAGAAGTCGTTGACGCCATGGAGAGGGCGAAGCGCGAGGGGCGCGGGGCTGTTTCACTTCGCGGGAAAATGATCGATTTGCCCGTTTTGAGGCAGGCTGAGAGAACACTAGAGCTGGCTCGGGCGAGTGGCATGTTCACGGCTGAAATGGAGGGAGCACCAGAATGACACGTCAGACAAAAATAGTGCCGTCTTTAAGAGAAGCGATTCGTCAGTCATGTCTTCGCGACGGCATGACAATCTCTTTTCACCACCATTTGCGCGAGGGCGATCGTGTTCTTCAAACTGTTCTCACCGAATGTTCGGTATTAGGTCTAAAGGATTTAACCGTCAACGCGTCGGCGCTCATGGGTTGTCACCGATCGATTCTCGACTTTGTACGTGACGGAACAGTGAGCGGCATTGAGTGCAACTTCATGCACGCACAAGTCGGGCAAGAGATTTCTCGAGGCGCGCTAGAGAGAGAAGTTGTTTTCAGAAGTCACGGGGGTCGTCCCGCGGCGATGGTTCGTGGAGAATCGCACATCGATGTCGCCTTTATCGCAGCATCTGCGGCAGATGCTGCCGGTAACTGTAACGGTAAACAGGGAAATGCCGCCTTCGGTTCAATCGGTTATGCGATGCCGGACGCCGAGCATGCACAATATGTCGTCGTCGTGACGGATCAATTATTCGAGTACCCGCTTCTCGACGCGTCAATCTCCGAGGAGTCGGTCGATGCCGTTGTTGTCATCGATTCGATCGGAGATCCTGAGCGTATCATGTCGGGAACGACACGCGTTACGCGCGATCCAATCGGTCTTTTGATTGCGGAACAGGCTGCAAAAGCGATCAGCGCGTCGGGATTGCTCAGAGACGGTTTTTCTTTTCAGACAGGTGCGGGCGGAACCTCGCTTGCGGTTGCTCAATATCTCGGCGAAATTATGAGGGAGCAGGGGATTGTGGGACGATTCGCCTCAGGAGGGATTACCGGACTGCTTGTTGACTTGTTGCGCGAAGGCTTGTTCGAGACGCTTCTCGACGTCCAGTGCTTCGATCGTGAAGCCGTTCTGTCGATCGGTGGAGACGCACGCCATGGCGAGATTAGCGCAACACGTTACGCGAGCCCTGCGGCCAAATCGTCGGTCGTCGATCGCCTCGATGTCGTCATTTTGGGCGCGACGGAAATCGATACCGATTTTAATGTGAATGTCCATACAGACTCGAATGGCGTCATCATGGGCGGTTCAGGCGGACACAGCGATACGGCGGCAGGTGCGAAACTTTCGATCATTGTTGCGCCGCTCATGCGCGCCAGGCTTCCTTTGATTGTCGATCGAGTCGGCACGATCTCGACGCCCGGAGAAGATATCGATCTGCTCGTTACGCAGTATGGACTCGCGTGCAATCCGAGAAGATCGGAGCTTTCCTCGAGGCTTGAGCGTGCAGGACTTCCCGTCGTGTCGATACACGACTTGAAAGCGAAAGCGGAGTCGATCACTGGCATTCCCGCACGCGTTATACACAGGGGTCGTCCCGTAGCGCGCGTCGTCAGTCGTGACGGTATGTTGCTCGATACGATAGCTATGATTGAAGACTGAGTAGAATAGAACACGAAAGGAAGCGGTCACTCATGTGTATAGCTTCGAGTGACCGCTTAGATGATTTCATTTAGTTTTTTCGTTTGACCTGTCAGTTGCGTCTTGGTGCTTTTTCTACTCACTACTTCACTTTAAATCCTCTTCAGTCGGCCACTTCAGTTGTTTTTCTTTTTTGCACTTGTCATAGTGGGCAAGGAGCTTTTTGGCAGTTCCCGAAAGAACTAGAAGCGCCACAATGTTGGGGAGTGCCATCAGTCCGGTGAAGAGATCCGCTAACATCCAGATTATTTCACCATCAAGGAGCGTGCCGACGACGAGAAAACCGATCGCAATAATGCGGAACATACCGACAATAGATTTTTTGTCGCCCGCCAGCATTATGACGTTTGATTCGGCGAAGAAATACCAACCGATAATCGTCGTCAGAGCGAACGATGCCAGCGAAATGGATAAAAAAGCGCCTCCAAAAGTGCCGAAGCCGATTGTAAAACCTTTCTGAGTCATTAATGTGGCTTCTTTTGCCATCTCAGTTGCCGGGATTGAGGGATCGTAACTTCCGGAGGTTAAGTTCACCATAACAGTTGCGAGGCAGATCATGAATGTCGAGACGAACACTCCGATCATCGCAATGAAACCTTGTTCCGCGGGATGGTCAGTGCTTGCGACGGCGTGTGAGTGAGGTGTCGACCCCATGCCGGCTTCGTTTGAAAAGAGGCCGCGTGCGAGTCCAAGTTGAACTGCCTTTTGGATTGTAATACCGAGAACTCCTCCGCCGATCGCTTGAGGTGTAAAGGCACCGACGATAATCATCTTCAGAGCGGGTAGGAACATGCCGATGTTCATGAAGATGATAATGACACTGCCTAAGATGTAAGCAAACGCCATCAAGGGGACAACCTTTTCGGAGAAACCGGCGATACGCTGCATACCGCCTGTCAAAATGACACCGACGATTGCTGCCAATCCGATGGTGATCCAAGTCCCCGAGAGTTTAAATGATTCACTGAGTGAGGTGACGATGGCGTTCGACTGCACCATCAGACCCACAATCCCGAGCGCGATGATGGTAAAGATGGCGAACACGATCGAAAGCCATTTAGATTTCATGCCTTTTCTGATGTAGTAGGCGGGACCCCCGACGAGGTGTCCGTCCTTTTCTTCGCGATAATACTGTGCGAGCACCGCCTCGGAAAAAATGGTGGACATGCCGAAAAATGCCGAGAGCATCATCCAGAAAGCAGCACCGGGACCGCCGGAAGCGATAGCCGTCGCGACGCCGACAATATTGCCGGTGCCAACTTGGGCGGCGATGGCAGTCGCTAAAGACTGAAACGGGGTCATGCGACCTTCTTGTACAGGGACTTTGTTCTTGATGTCCCGGAACAGTTTGCCGATGCTCGGAAAGAGCCTTGTGACTTGTGGAAATCGAAGTCTGATGCTCATGTAGATGCCGATGCCTATCAGCGCAAACAACAAGACGTAGTCCCAGAGGTAATCTTTGATCGTCGTTAGAACTCCCATCATGGCGATGCCTCCTTCTTCGGCGAGAGATGCGGCTCAATGAAGCGACGGTACAAATAGACGCACAAAACGATCGTGATGGATCGGACAAACGCCGCAATCAAGATTGTCAGAAGGGACGTGTCTTTCCATACCTCTGCCGCATAAAGAAAGCGAAGGAGGTATTCGAGTGCATTTCCTCCGAAATCGCATATAACGAGTGAAAAGACGAGAGGAATTTTATAAATACTCTTGTTCAGCTCGACCGTATATCGGTAGAGGATTCCGTACCCGATGTAAAAGAAAAATTCGAGCAAGAGCGAGCCGGCGAACTTTGGTGTGATCGCCATCCCGCCTATGGCAGCGACGACTACACGCAACAATCCGACGAACAAACCTGAGAAAAAGGCGAGTCGCAACACTTTTTTCTTCTTGAGAATGAGGTAGCCGGTCATCATGACAACCATACCGAGGGTGACACGGAAATCTGAATCGCCGACGGGGATATGCACTAGCGAAGCAAGTGCGGTGAGTAGCGCGACAAGTAAAGTCGTAACCATACAGATGCCTCCTCGAAATACCGTCCGTGAAACTGCGGACACAACAAACAACAACCTAAGTGTATTATAACAAAAGGCGGCATAATACTCACCATATTTGAATAATTAGCACATAGAATTCCTGCGATTTACCGTACCGGTCTTCAAGGATCGTGCCTCCTCGTAAACGGCAAGCACCTTATTTACAAACGAAGTTACACCGTATTCGTGAGCCTTTTTTACGGCTGCCCGGCTTCGCAAAGCTCTTTTCTCATTCGTCTCCGTCAGGAGCGTCGTCAACCCGAGATCGAATGACGTTTCGTCGTGAAAGGAGATGCCATTCTCTTCATTGAGGACGCCGTCGAGACAAGCGTCTTCTTGTACGAGTAGAGGTAGACCGGAGGCGAGCGCTTCGAAGTAGGTAAGTCCCTGCGTCTCACTCTGTGATGCACTTAAGAACAGATCCGCCGCCGCATAGTATTGCGGGACGTTTTCCATGCGGACGGGTCCAATATAGTGGATTCGATCCTTATGGGGACTCTCTTCGATAATTCCCTTCACTTTGCCGGAGGCAGGACCGTCCCCGACGAGCATAAAGTGTATTTGAGACCATAAAGGCATCCGTTTTTCGATATAGGTCGTGAGTCTTTCGATTTGTTTCTCCTGCGAGATTCGACCGACGTAAAGCAGAAGGCGATCATCTTCACTGATGCCGTATTGCTCTCTGAGGTTACGTCTCGCTTCAAGGTTATTTTTTGTTTCATAAAATCGGTTGAGATCGATGCCGGTCGGGATCACGCGTATCGGGACGTTGACGCCATAGGTAATGAGGATGCGCTTTGTCTTCTCGGTTGGAGCGATCACGATGTGCGCCGCATTGCAGAAACGGCGACTCTCTCTACGGACATACCAGTGGACAAGTTTTTGCCTGAGCCCGCCCTTTCTTGTGCGCAGCTGATCATTTATCCAGTCTTCATAGAGCGTGTGAAACGTATGGACATGGGGGAGGTCATTTTTCTTTGCGATGCGACGTCCGAAATTGCCGATACCGAATTCCGTTTGAGTATGGACCAGATCGAGTCCCATCGTTTCGATTTGGCGCTTCAGAATCGGATGAAATGCCAGTGTCATGCGTTTGGCGCTGAAGAAAGGTATGCTAACGACGCGGAAGACATTCTCTTCATTGTCCGGTTGTTCCGGGTCTGTCGTCGTTACAACAAAAGACTTATATCCTTGTTTCCTCAAACCATTTTTTAAAAGGGATGTCGATGTTGAAACTCCGCCGATTTGCGGGTAATAGGCATCCGTCATCAAACCAATACGCACCAAAAAACCTCGATTACAATAATACACCCTCATCTAGGAGCGGTATAGAAATTTTAGCACTGATAGCTTGAATTCTCGTTCGACAAAAATGAAATCATTGTTAAGAAAGAGCAGTCAAAAACCCCGCCTATATTGATATGAAGATTATTACGTTCGAATCGCTATTGACGGTCAGCGCGCCACGGTCTGTGTTTTCGCGGCGCCGTTCTGGAAGACGAATGACGTACTGAATTGCTCACTCTTTTTCATGAATTCAAGTGTATCGCGAACTGTTTCACGTATTGGACGTGTCGTGTATCCGAGCGCTTTACGCGCTTTTTCATTTGAGAATTTACCGAAACTGTTTAGTGTATAAAGCGAATAGGAAGTGAATATTGGTGGCGTTCCCGTCACCTTGCTGCTCCATTCGACAAAGGGTGCAGCAATCTTTGCCAGAAAGCGCGGGACCGTAATATTAAACTGTTTTCTCCCTGTCATCCTGGCTGCCATGTTGACAATGTCGCGGATGGGGTAGTACCCGCCTGACAAGATATACGCTTCTCCCGCATTGCCTTTCAGCGCTGCTCTGATGACGCCGTCCGCCACATCGCGGACATCGACAAAGTCGTAGCCTCCGCTGACCATGCCGGGAAGTTTCTTGTCGACGAGTCGTCTGAAAAGACGCGTCGTATGGCTGTTGAGATAATCATAAGGTCCGATGATTCCGCTCGGGTGGACGACGACAGCATCCATCCCTTCTTTTGCTGCTTCCATGACAAGTTGTGTCGCCATCGCCTTAGTCTTTGCGTAATAGCCGTGCACTGCGTCGGGGTCAAAATAATCCACCTCATGGATAGGTTTACCGGTTTCACGCTCCGGAATCGCATGGACGGTGCTCGCATACACGAAACGCTTGACGTGATGCGTTTTGGCGACCTGAAGCATGTTCTTGGTCCCGTTGACATTGATGTTGTATGTGCGTTCATCGGGCTTGCCGAA
>JAAZMK010000017.1 GCA_012798865.1 Clostridiaceae bacterium
ACTCGGCTAAACTCGCCGAACCCCGTTGAAATGCCGTAAATCGGCTCACCGCTCCTCAAAATCTCGCCCACGAGCGCATACGACGCTTCCATACGCTCGCGGGCATCGGCGGCAATGGCGATTTTGCGCCCATCGACGGCAACCTCCCGCACATCTTCAAGTGTCAAATCCTCGCCGTTTATGACGAGCGTGTCATGTTCTTTTACAAGTTTCATCATCTATCTCCCGCCAATCGGCTGGTCCCCTCACAGATAGTCGCCTTTAACATTATCATAGAGCTTAAAATGACTACAATCAAAGATCGTTCTTTGCTTCGATCAGCCGCAACGCCAATAAGCGAGAAGCCTCATCATTTGGTCGCCCTGAAAGAAGTCGTGCCACCTCCATGACGCGATCCTCTCCGTCAATCTCTTGAACTGTCGTCCTCGTGCGCCCGCCCTCGACATACTTGCCAATCAAAAGGTGTCGATCGGCTGCAGCGGCAATCTGGGCGCTATGCGTGACGCAAATGACTTGGCAGTGCTTAGCGATCGATATCAATTTGCGAGCGATCATCGTCGTTGTCTTACCACTAATCCCTGTATCAATCTCGTCGAAAATTAAAGTTGATACATGATCAACGGATGCCAGTACCGTTTTAATTGCGAGCAGAACGCGAGACGCCTCACCACCGGAGATGATCGAAATCAGCGGCATAAGCGGTTCGCCGGGATTAGGAGCGATTTTGAATCGTACCGCATGCGGATCGGACGGCACACAATCCTCATTCAAATCCAACGCTTCGACTGAAACTTCAAAGGATGCATTTTTCATATTGAGATCCGCTAGTTCAGCATTGATTGACTTTGAGAGCTTGGCAGCGCAGTCATTTCTAATACTTAGTAGCTGATCTGCCGAATGTCGAAGAGCGGCAAGAAGTTCATTCCTTCGATCGGTCAGAAAAGCGAGTTCTTCTTCCGTTCGATCGAGGCGATCAAGTTCGTGTCGCGCTTTTTGTCCATATTCAATAACTGCATTAAGATCATCCCCATATTTGTCCTGCAAACGCCTGAGTTGTGCTAAGCGTGCGTTAGCTCGTTCAATTTCCTCCGGGCGAACATCGAGTCTGTCATAAACACGCTCTAAATCAACTACGATTTCCGTCAGATCGTGACGCAGTGATTCCGCTCGTTCGAGAACATCCTTCATATAACTACTATGCTTTGAAGCGGCATGCATATTGGCAATCGCGCGGCTGAGTTGAGCTTGAGCAGAATGTTCGTCATCGCCTGACAGTTCGTTCATCGCCTGACCGATATACGTTGCAATTTCGATGACCGCAGACACTGTACGAATTTTCTTTAGCAGCTGCTCCTCTTCACCGGGCACAACTTCCGCATTCTCGATCTCTTCAACCTGATATCGCAGAATGCCGCGCCGACGATCGCGCGTTTCGGGATCCTGGAAAAGCTCAGACAGGCGTTTTTCGATGGATTTATATTCTTCGTATTGAGAAAAGTAGATTGCAAGCGCGCGAGCGACAGACGATCCCCCAAATGCATCCAATAATGCTTTATGGACACTTTCCGAAAAAATAGATTGTTGATCGCTTTGACTGTGAATTGCGACGAGCGGTTCCGTTATCGAACGAAGCTCGCTCACGGTGACGAGATGTCCGTTAATTTTGGCGTAACTTCTATTATTGTCTCGCAAACCACGCGAGATGATAATCTCGTCTTCTTGTTCCAAATCTTGTCCGGAAAACAAGATCGATACGACTGCTTCCTCAGCTCCTGCTCGCAACATCGAGCGATCGCTACGACCGCCGATAGCAAATTCCAAAGCATCGACTACGATCGACTTGCCCGCTCCCGTCTCACCCGACAGGACAGTTAATCCTGCACCGAAACTTACCCCGGTATGCTCCACCAACGCAAAATTATCGATCTCGACGCGATGAATCATAAAGGCAATCAGGTTTAGCTTTCTGTCGCTTCCATACTATCGGTAATCGACAATGCTACGAGTTTCGCCCTGAGCTTCTCCGCTACCTCGCTATTGCACGTCGCAACGAAGATCGTATCATCGCCGGCGAGTGTTCCAATAATTTCGTCGAGATACATGGAGTCGAGCGCGGATGCTGCGCCCTGCGCCATGCCTGGTAGCGTCTTCATGATTACGAAGGCATTCGATCGATTGACCGAAATGACTGCTTCTGCAAATACACGGCGCATACGTCCGGCAGCAACCTCGCCGCTATGACTTAATGTGACGTATTTCTGTGTACCCTCTCCCGTCATCACTTTCACGATACCGAGCTCCTTGATATCTCGTGAAACTGTTGCTTGAGTCACCACGATACCCGAAACCTTAAGAGCTTCAACAAGATCTGCCTGCGTTTCAATGTTTTGATCGTTGATAATGCGTATTATGCGCGATTGACGTTGCTTTTTTGGTACTTTCTTCATCTGCTTAGTCCCCTTTTGCGGATTTTTGTAGGAAGTGTTTTGAAAAAATCCTCTTCCCACAATCGTATGTACTGTACCTTTCTGTCAGAGACGCTGACAGTTACACGCGAACCTGTCGTCATCTCATACCCGACGCGACCGTCGACTGACAAGATAGCGCCACCCTGATTGGAAATCAAACGCAGTGTAATTTCCGATTTAAGACCAATAACATATGATCTGTTCTGTAACGTATGTGGACAAATTGGTGTAATCAGCATGACCTCTGCCGTCGGATGAACAATAGGACCCCCAGCCGAGAGAGAATATGCAGTCGAACCGGTTGGTGTTGATATGATAACGCCGTCACCAGGCAGATTTTCAACGCGCTCACCGTCTATTTCAAGCCCTACATCAATCGATTTTACGATGTTTCCCCGCGCGAGAATAACATCATTAAGCGCCTCCTCGAAGACAATACGATGCCCGCCCGTATCGTAACAAGATGATGCGAGCAAAGCTCTTTGTTCAATCGTATACGCTCGGTCGACGAGAAGTTTGACTGCTCTCTCCATTCGCTCAACATCAATTTCATGTAAAAAGCCGACACTGCCTAGATTCACACCCGTAATGGGTAGATTTTTTGCGCTTTCATGATGCGCGGCTGTTAAAAAAGTACCGTCACCGCCTAGACAAATCAACAAATCGCACGACTCGTACGATCCGCGAAATAGACATTCCGCTTTCAGCTCAGGTGCAATGCCATCTTCAATCACAGCAGTTGCGCCGGCAGCCGCAATAAAGGATATCAACCGACGCGTGACGACGAAACCGGGATCTCTTGATAAATTGGGGTACAGTGCGATACGCACGATTACAACCTTTCAAGCCGGGATACTGTCTCTATCCCGATTTGGGTGATGCTTCGATAAGACGAGCCATACGCTCCGCGAGTCCTGCTACGTCGAGCCCCTCATCGCTGAGGAGCTCCGCTCTAGTTGCCTGACCTATTATCCGGTTACGGACTCCGGCAAAATCTACCGACACCTTTACAGAAGACCGCATCGCTTCTGAGACAATCCTCGAACCAAAACCACCCAGTTCGCAACCATCTTCGACGACGAATAATTTTCCCGTCCTTTGTATAGATTCTAACATATTGTAATAATCAAAAGGAACTGCAGAAATACAGGAAAAGAGGTCGATCGATACATTTTTCTTCGAATTATTCATGATAAGCTCAACCGCTTTTCCTGTATCCGGGAGTGTAGCGCCTAGTGATATCACAGTAAGATCATTGCCTTTTTCTATTCTGCGAAGCGGAACGAGTACGCTCAAGCCATCTTCGTGCACGTCAAAACTATCAGGAAGGAGACAGCGCGTATCGGCGATGTCGTGAGGATAGCGAATCAAAATCGGTCCGTCATGATGCAGCGATAGCAAGAGTATCGCGCGTAAATCCGATGCTGTCGCAGGAGCGAATACGCTCAGATTCGGATAGGAAAGCGTCATGGCGAGGTCGAAAATTCCTTGATGCGTCTCGCCGTCACCGCCTACGCATCCCGCTCGGTCTAGTGCGAAAACAACGGGAAGATTTTGGAGACAGACATCGTGAATCAACTGATCGAGAGCTCGTTGCATAAATGTACTATATATCGCTACATACGGTTTTAAGCCTCCGATCGCCATACCTGCCGCCATCGTCACGGCATGTTGTTCTGCTATTCCGACGTCAAACAGTCGGTCGGGGAATTTTTCTGAGAATGTTTGCAGACCGGTTCCTTGCATCATGGCAGCAGTTACGGCAACGACATTCTGATCGATCTCCGCAAGCTCGATCATTGTCTCGCCGAAAACGCGGGAAAATGTTTTCTTCCCGTCACCAGCTGCTGATTTACCGTTAACCAAATCGAATGGCGCGACGCCGTGATAGTCAGCAGGAGCATCTTCCGCAAACGTATATCCTTTCCCCTTCACCGTCATGACATGCAGTAGAACGGGACCGCGAACCAGCCTTAAAGCTTGCAGGTGACGATCCAGATCTTTTAAATCATGTCCGTCGATCGGTCCATAATATCGAAAACCCAATTGTTCGAAGATGCCTCCGCCCTGTCGTCTCCACAATCTAAGATTTCTCTTGACAGCTGCGAGAAGTTTAATAATCGGCTTGCCGATCAAAGGGATGCGGTCGAGTCTCACCTCCCACGTCGTCTTCAATCGGATATAGCGCTGCGAAGTGCGCAGCTGCTCGAAATGATGCGCCAAGCCACCGACGACGTGATCGATACACATCTGGTTGTCGTTTAAAATGACGAGAAGATTTTCGCCGGACTGTCCTGCATCCGATAGCGCCTCAAATGCCATGCCTCCGCCGATGGATCCATCTCCGATCAGTGCGACCGTACGACTATCATCACCTTTTGCCCGCTTGGCACGTGCAATCCCGAGCGCGGCAGAAATCGACGTGCTGCTGTGCCCCGTGTTGAACGAATCATAGGGACTCTCCTCGCGTTTCGGAAAACCGGATAGACCTCCTTTCCTCCGCAGAGAACGAAACTCGTCGCGCCGATCCGTGAGAATCTTCCATGCGTAGCATTGATGCCCCACATCGAAAACAACGGAATCCTCGGGGAGATTCAACGAAGAAAGCAATGAAATAGTTAATTCGACGACACCTAGATTCGGTGCGAGATGACCGCCGTTAGCGGCAACGATCTCTATGATATAATCACGTACTTCCTGTGCCAACTGCTCTTTCTCGTCGAAAGACAGGTTACGTATCGCAGAAGGTCCGTCGATTGAAGAGAGCAACCTATAATTGTTCAAGGTTAATATGTCCTTTCCATTAGACGGCGCGTCAATTCCTTCAAAATACCTACCTCTTTGCCTCGATGCTCCAGTCGCAGGAATGCGTCCATGGCGGCATCCGTATGCTCCGACAATAAAGCAATCGCTTTTTCTCGTCCGGCAACCGTAACAAAAGTCTTCTTGCCGTCGCGCTCATCTTTATGCCTAGTTTTTCCGAAATGATTGCTTAGCTCAACGCCATCAAGAATATCATCTCTGATTTGGAATGCAAGCCCAAGATGCTGACCTGCACACCTGAGATCTCTTAAATCTTCATCGCTCGCACCGCATAGATGACCGGCAGTTTCAATGGCGCCGGCAATCAAAGAACCCGTCTTCAGTAACGCCATCGACTCCACATCTTCAATTGTCACGGAAGAAAAGCAAGCATCCTCCATAGATAGATCGAGATCTTGCCCAAGAACCATTCCGTGACCGCCAGCTGATTTGGCAACAGTGCGCATCGCTCGCCTGTGCGCCTCCGAACACATTGTTCCGATAGAATCGAGCATCGTTTCAAAAGCGAGATTCAAGAGAAGGTCGCCCGCCAAGATCGCGATTCCCTCGCCGAAAACCTTGTGGCAAGACGGCTGCCCGCGTCTATAATCATCATTGTCCATCGAAGGTAAATCGTCGTGGATAAGCGAATACGAATGGATCATCTCGATTGCCGTTGCGAAACGATACGCATTATCCGGAATATCATCACCAAAAATACGACACGTCATAAGAAGCAAGATCGGGCGCACCCGTTTTCCTCCGCCTAACGCACTGTAACGAGCCGCCTGCCAGACTTTACTTTGTTCGAATCCTTGAGGCGGCGTAAGACATTCATCAAGTATCGCCTCTATACATGCTCTATCGCGCTCGTACTGTTCTTCATAATAATCAATGCTATTCATCGTTGAATGGCTCCGTACGCCCCGACTGATCGACAAGAATGAGCATCTCTTCTCTCATCGCATTTAACTTATCGGCACAGAAAGTGGAAAGCGCGATACCTTCACGGAATAATTCCATCGAGCGGTCGAGAGAACCTTCACCTCGCTCAAGCGTTGTGACTATCTCCTCGAGTCTCTTGATGGCATCCTCGTAAGTCAAATCCTCAGGAAGTTTGCAGTCAGTCATTTTTCTCCTCCTTCTGAATGATCTCTTCATAGCATATGCGCTTTAGCATCAGAAATCTTTGAGTGAATTTAAGTTCCTTTACTCAATTCACTTGCTGAACACAAAATCCGCGCGTCCACCTCACCGTCAGCAAATACGAGATCGACGATGTCGTCTTTCTTCAAAGATGAAGCCGACATGACTATATTGCCCGTGGGACGTCTGACTACGGAATAACCCCTCATGAGCACAGCAAGCGGCGAAAGCGTTTCAAGCGCTTTTGTCAACGTCTCAAGTTTAGATGCACAATTTGATTCTATACGTTGAATCGCCGCACGGAATTTCTCTTCCAGTCGCGAATATCGCATATCCGCGTCCGTCATTCTCTTGGGAAAAACATTGACAAGACGCTGATGATAAAGCGCAAGCCTCGCCTGGTGTCTCTCAACGATAGCGGTCGGCTTAACGAGAACAGGACGATTTGCCAAGTGGGTTAGATGCCTGCCGGAAAGCTCTAAACGTTGAGCAAAGACCTGCTCTAATGAAGATGAGAGCAGTTCGAGCCTCTCGTAGAGCGCATTTTTCAATGGTACAACAAGCTCGGCTGCAGCGGACGGTGTCGGCGCGCGAAGATCGGCGACAAAATCGGCAATTGTATAGTCAGTCTCATGACCTACGGCGGAAATGACCGGTATGTCGGAAGCGGCGATTGCCCTCGCAGTCACTTCCTCATTGAACGGCTGTAAGTCTTCCTGTGATCCTCCACCACGCCCCACAATGATGACATCTCCCAATTGAAGTCTATTGGCAGTGGCAATCGCAGCCGCAATTTCATTCTCTGCGCCAGCCCCTTGGACAGCGACTGGTATTAATATTAAGCTCATGCCGGGAAAACGCCTGCGTGTCACGTGAATCATATCGCGTATAACGGCGCCGGCACAGGAGGTTACGGCAACAATACGTTTTGGCATTGTCGGGATCGGCTTTTTCTTGCTTGCAGCAAACAAACCTTCACGCTCTAGCTTTTCCTTGAGCTTGACAAATCTCGTGTATAGATCGCCAATCCCCTCTTCGCGAGCACCACTGACAATCAGTTGAAATCTGCCAGTCTTGTCGTAGAGATTAGGACGCGCGAACAGAACGACGCTCATGCCGTCCAAAAGATCAAAACGAATACTTCCTGCGGCGCCTCTGAAAAGCACACAGTCTACAGCCGCTTCGCTGTCCTTCAACGTGAAATATGTATGACCTGAAGGGTATTTTTTTAGCCCTGAAATCTCTCCTCTGACTTGAACCTTCGCCAATAGAGGGTCCCTGGTCAGCGTCTCGTTGACTGCACGGTTCAGCTCCGCTACCGAATAAACACTTGACATTATGATTCCTCGCAGTCATTCAAGTATCCGGCGCGCTCACTGCACGTATTCAACGGATTCACATTTGGCTCAACGCGAGTACATTCATTTTTTTCAATACTTCCAAGAACAGCGTTAATAAAAGGTCGCGAATTATCGTCGCCGTAACGGTTTGCCAATATCACTGCCTCAGAGATGGCAATTTCAACAGGTACTCTCGTATCGAAAAGAAGTTCCAGAACGGCAACTCGGAGAATAGCAAGATCAAGTAATGATTGTCGATCCAAAGTCCAACCGCGGAGATATTTCGCAATAATGTCGTCTATCGTTTCCTTATTCTCAATAACACCGTCAACAAGAAAGTCAAAATATGCACGGTCATCCGAATTTTCAATTGGGTATTGAGAAAGAAAAACCTCCTTGAGTTTATGAACGTTGCCATCGCGGACTTCGATTTGATAAAGGAGCATGATGGATTTTTCGCGTACGCTGTGTCGGCTCATAACAACCGTTCCCTACTAGCGAAACATGCCCGGCGGAAAAATCTTATCAATCAACTTCTTGAAGGCGTCGCGATCGCGAAAGTAACGAACGCCAATGTAATAACCTGCCCCAGATAGAGCTAATATAAAAAGCAATCTCCAAAACCCGAACAGGACCCAAAGCAGGGCAACGCTCAAACCGACCATAAATCCGATCAAACCGGGAGAAAGTCGTTGTCGCTCTTCGCGCACCTGTCGGCGTTGAGAATCGTGCTTATTCATAAGACATTATCGCTCCACGCGAGGCGAAATGGCCTCAACCTTACTCACGCGCACCTGGACGTCGCCAACTTCAATGCCCGTATATTTCTCAATATCCTTTTTGACGCGTTCCTGTACGCGCGCCATCATCATCGGAATCTCTACATCGGGAAATGCTTGCACAATCAATTTTACGGACAACGCCCCGCCTCTACTCGGAGAAACGCGCGCTTTCGCCGTTTTGACACCGGACTGCGAAATTTTTGCGGCATTTAAGGCAATGTTCTCAATCGCTTCAACACCGATTTCAATATGCCCGATCTCATTTGAACGAATACGCGTCTTAGCGAGTCGCCCGGTCATGACGGATACAATTAACGTGATTGTTGAAATAATAAACCCCGCAAAACCTATAACAAGCGCAACTGTTCTGCTCGATTGCCTTTGCGCAATATTCAGGATCATCGAAACAACGCCCGACAAAATATCCTTACTCGCCATCATCAAAATCGTTACGAGAAATATGACAGCCAGCACAAAAGAAAAAACGATCAGGATGAAGCGAACCCAACGATTCATAGATATTCCTCCGGATTAATTAGTTTGCCGATCTCAATATTGCCGGCATCTTCGCTTTCGATGACGCGCATGACGTGAACGTTCACGGCATCGACATTGAGTCCCGTATACCTCTCAACATCCCGTTTGACGCGCTCTTGAACGGACCAAGCCACTTCAGGCATGACATATCCAAATAAAACATCGAGATACACAGTAATGATCACATCATCGGAAGCTTCTCCGCGAAAAGAAACACGCACGCCTTGACCTTGCTGCTCCAGACCGAACGCCTCCTTGAGAGTTGTAATCGCACCTTTGCTCAGCGCACTTACACCCTCCGTGTGAAGAGCCGCTTCCGCCGCGTATTGGGCGATGAAGCCCTGCGACATCGTCCGTTCACCTTTAATCGAAAATTGTCGGCTCTCACCCTCCAGCATCAGGCACGCTCCAAATACGCTCCCGTACGCGTGTCAATCCTTACCACTTCGTTCTGACTAATAAAAAGTGGTACGCGGATGACAGCACCTGTTTCAAGCGTTGCATTCTTTGTTGCGCTCTGTGCCGTATCACCGCGGACTGCCGGCTCACAGTCAACAATCTCAAGTTCAACTATATTGGGAAGCTCGACGCTCAGTATTTCATTTTCCCATGACTGGATACGGACGGACATTCCCTCTTTCATAAAAGGCAACGCATGCTCAAGTCTATCTTTTCCGATCGGGATCTGTTCGTATGTCTCCTGATCCATAAAAAAGTACAGCTCGCCGTCTGCGTAGATATACGACATATCGCGGATACTTAAAGAAGCAAGCGGGTATTTATCAGATGGGTTAAAGCTAGATTGAACTACGCTTCCCGTTTGTAGATTTTTATACTTGACGCGGACAAAAGCGGAACCTTTTCCCGGTTTTACGTGCTGAAACTCAACGACCTGACAAGGTTGTCCATCCATGACAAAGGTTGTTCCATTTCGAAAATCTCCCGCACTAATCATATAAACCTCCAGCGTTCAGTAGCTTATGCATACGATGTTATCGCTATTTTACGGGAAAGAGCGTGCGCGGGCAACTGTTAAACATTCACATCGTATACATCGGTGTCGTCTTCAAACCATATATGGTATTTTATTCGCTGAATGGTAGAGTATGTATGAGCCGGAACATGATGAACTTTAGGCGGCATGATTGTAAAGATACATAGGTAGTTACGCAAATGAAACAACACAAGATCAAAAAGAGTCGTGGACTTTCAGAGTGGATACGCGTTCGATTTTTCCCTGATCGGATTGTTTCCACTCCGGCGGTAATTGATTTTGAAGCATTGGCTACACAGGGGTTTCGCATCGTCCTTGTCGATATTGATAACACGATCGCCTTACATGGTTCAACGACGGCAGACACCTTCGCTAAGAAACTCATCGAGCGTATTAAAAGTGCAGGTCTATGCCCCGTGATCGTTTCAAATGCCGGTATTGAACGTGCACGCTCCTATGCCGATTCGCTTGGCATCTCCTTCATCGCACATGCCAGAAAACCGGGTATTGACAGTATTTGCCGCGATCTGGCTCAACGCGGCTGTCCGCGTGAAAACGCTCTAGTGATTGGAGATCAGCTACTTACAGACGTTTGGTCTGCCAGGCGCGCAGGAATCCCCGTCGTCCTCACAGCAAAACGTTCGCCTAAAGAGTTATTCACCGTGCGCATAAAGAGGCTGCTCGAATCAATTCTCATTAAGTTGGGGGGACGCTCACACTGGGATGATTTGAAAGGAGAGTGTCATGATCGTATGTAAATTTGGCGGTTCATCGCTCTCAGATGCGTCACAAATTAAACGGGCGTGCGATCTTGTATTGGAAAATCCTGATAGAAAGATAATGGTCGTCTCGGCACCCGGAGTCCGTAATAATGTTTTTCCTGACCGAAAGGTTACCGATGTCTTGTTATCAATTATTAAGGAAAGTGAGTCAGGACGTGATGGTCTTGAGGATCGTCGCTTGATTGCGGAACGCCTTCACGACATCGCGGGAGGTCTCGGATTGTCCGAAACCATTGCGACTGAATTATCTCTCGAAATTGATCGCTTAGTTTCACAACTCGATCCGCAACGTCGGTCGACACGTGACGCTCTCATTGCTATGGGCGAAGTGTCATCGGCGCGACTTATCGCAGCATATCTTCAAAAGGAAGGGCATCGCGCCCGCTATATCGATCCGCGCCAAGCGGGGCTAAAGCTTATCTACCGCGCAGGAGTTACGGAGATTCTTCCGGAAACATACGATAATCTCGCACCCCTAGCTCTGACCGATGAAATCATCGTATTCCCCGGCTTTTTCGGCGTGACACCGGAAGGCGATACGATCACTTTCTCGCGCGGAGGATCGGACATTACGGGTGCCGTTCTTGCGGCGGCCGTTCATGCAAGGCTTTATGAGAATTGGACCGATCGCGATAGCGTTCTCGCCGTCAACCCAGAACTTATCGAAGATGCCGTACCCCTCACCGAGATGAGCTACCGTGAAATGCGCGAGCTTGCCTATATAGGCTTTTCCATCATTCATCATGAAGCACTTGAGCCCGTGATGAGACTGAATATCCCTATCCATATACGCAACGCGAATGACCCCTCTTCACCCGGCACACGTATCATCGCTGAACGAACGCACATAGACCGTATTATTACAGGCATTGCGGCTGCAGACAATTTCTGTTCCGTCAATATGAGGCGCATTCTAATCAATCAGGAAATTGGTATACTCAGCCGAATCCTCGCTATTTTCGCAGAGCTAGGGATCAATGTTCATCATGTTCCGACCGGAATCGATTCCGTCAGCATTGTGGTAAGGGAAGAACAGTTCCCGTTGGAAATCGAACTCGCGCTTCGCCAGAGACTCGAACGTGAACTCGATCTCACTCAGGTTACCGTCGTACGACAGCTTTCGATCATTATGCTTGTCGGAGAGGGCATCCGCGATACGGTCGGCGTTATGGCACGTGCCACAACGGCTATGGCAAAGGAACAGATTAGCGTTGAGATGGTCGTGCTTGACTATTTTGAGATCAGCATGCTGTTTCTCATGAGACACTATGAGAAACAGCGTGCCGTTTCCGCCTTGTATCGTGAGTTCTTTGAGAATGAACCTTCGCTCCCAATAAATCCTTAGGAACGTCGGGTGAATAGCAATACCTACGGTCTGTTGACGCGATCAATAACATCTCCGGCATTAAAAAACCTTTTAACCCCGCTCTCGCGCGGGTTGCGTAGCGCCCGTCCCGATATGAGCGTCTTAGAGACATAAATGTAGCCTTTCGCTTGTTTGCTGTAGATCGACGTTCCATAACCGCTTAATACGGAGTACCCGCTCTCTGCCAACAGAGCTGTCTTCTCATTGTCGAATTCGACATGAATACCGAACGGATGGTGCAATATATTCATCTTTCCTGTTATGGGCACGACTGATGCTTCAACCTTTGCGATATCGTCAGCGATCGATTGCAAAGATGCGCGATCCATTGCCAAACGCGAGTAAGATCCGTTCGCAATTCTCCAATTTCGCGATGCAAGCATCAAAAGTAAGGCTTTAACTTTTGCTCGGTTCACGTCAAAATCGGTTTCTACGTCTCGCAGTGTTTCGAAACCGCAATCGCTTGCATCATCGCGCCAATGGCGATCCTGCTCCTCTGTCAAGGGATAACCGAACAGCCCATTCATCGCAACGACCGATATTGTCCCTGTCGCACCATTGAAAGAAAAATCGGGGTGAACTTCAATAAAGTCCTCTACGACGCCAATCGCGGAAAAAAGTCTGTCCGCGCGCTCCGTTCCATCGCGATCTCGAACGACACCGACGATTCTCCCTTCATTGTCAAGGTCGAGACGGGCGGCAATGCCGCTTTCCACTCTTGCCTCGGATGAGAAAAAATCGTCAAGCACGAGACAAAGAGGTTTTTTTCCTTCCGGGCACGGAACAGATCGTGCGCGACCATCGTCGGAGACAAACGATCGTCCATCAACAAGAACATAGTCGCGATCATACAAACTTTCCAGAATGAGTTGCAATTCAGTAATTAATAGAAGGTCGCGGTCAGCGGAAGCCTCAAAGCGATCGCCGTCAAACGCCCGATCATGATCGGCAATGAGCGGCTTAATCGCAATATGCTCGACAGGGCCATTCCAGTAACGAATCTCAGCGGGAGTTTTTTCCGCACAGATCTCTTCAAAATGACGCAATTCCGTATCTTCTGGAAACCAACCGTCCATTTTTTTTATTTTGAGCAATGCATCGTAAGTTCTGTATTGTTCGACATCCGTGCGAATTAAAGGCATCTGCTCGTCGTAATACGATTGACGCGCTTTTGCCATTCTTTCTTCAAGGTACTTCAATACATGATCAATATCCTTCGCTTCTGGAGTCGTCAACAGCTTGCGAAGACTCTCAGCCTCACTGTAATAGGCGTACTCTCTCGCCGCTTTATTCGCACTTTCAAGATTTTCCCTGACCTGGCGGAGAGACTCGGTCTTTTCAAGCACTTGACTGTACTCTTGCGAAAAAATGGGGACGCGCGCTATCTGACCCATAAATGAGAGGTAAACATTCTCTTCTATTTCTCCGAAGAGATACAGATGTGTCTTATCCTCTATGTAGTTCGTCATGGCAGCGCCGGCGATTGCGGCGTCAAGTTCGATGCGTATGAGGTCCTCGTTGGAAAGCAACTCACCATGAAAAGCGCGAGTAAGAAGTTCTTCCGAACGTTGTTTTATATCGGATTCGATGCGCTCGGTCAGTTCGTCCGCCTCTTTGAGAAGCGATCGTATCCTTTTGCTGTGTGAGCGACCACTGAGCTCCGATCGTTTCAAGCGCGTTTCGTTGTATATATCATAGATTCGCGAATCGTCGCTCTTCCGCAATGCTTTCTCGTAGTCCGAAAGGTGAAAAGGTAAATTAGGACGCGTTGCTTTCACGACAATAAGGACGATCAACAGCAACGCGACGACCGCGATGAATACGAAGATCGGAAAACGCCGTGGCAATCTTCCCTTTCTTATCGGTTCTACGAAAGGCATCTCAAAGAACCGTATCAGCTAAAGAGAGCTGACGCTCTTCGATCGATTCCTCCCGGATGTAGCGACCGGCAGTCGGTATTTTCGCAATCCTGTAATAGTCGAGATCGCGTATGAATGACAGCTCATCCTCGGAATACAGTTCCACAAGAGCGTCATTTTGATTTCTCGTTCTGAGAATTGACGCCCCCTGTGCCGTTCTTGTCGCCTTCTTGACTACCAGATTCGATTCGAAGTAAAGAAGCTTATTTTTCTTCGACCGCACGGCGAACGAAGGTCTTTCGCCTTCAGGTATGTAGCGCACGCCAACGATTGGCGAAGACGCGTCATAAGCGTTGAGCAACTTTCGCCGGCGTTGTATCGTCTCGTAATGAGAGGCGTCGACGCGAACACCTTTGCCGTTTTCAAACACGAAGAGGAATTCACCCTTGAAAGGTTCCGTCGTAGAATGGATATAGATAACACGCTCACCATCATCCAAGTCAAGGAGATTAGGGGTAAACTCACCGAGCTGGGATGGTCTGCAATCTTCCAACTCCCACGCCATCATTTTGTATACTTGCGCCTTGTCGGTAAAGAATATGATCTCCTCGCGGTTGGTAGACTCAATCTCCTGAATAATGCGGTCGTCTTCCTTGACGCGAATTTCAAAGTTCCCTCGCAACGAAGTAAGTGCGATTTTCTTCACGTACCCCTGCTCAGACAGGAATAGTCGAGTATTGTAATCGGGAACGAGATCCTCTTCTTCAGGGACATCAATTTCTTCCGGTGCGATGAGGCGCGTCTTTCGTTCACGACCGTATTTATTCGATATTTCCTTGAGCTGTCGGATAATCTTATCGCGCAAGCGACCTTTTCCTCTGACGAGACGTTCCAGCTCAGCGATCTCGCGCTCAAGAGTCTCGATATCCCCGATACGCTTCAAGATGTATTCGCGGTTCAGGTGTCGGAGCTTGATCTCCGCAACGTATTCTGCTTGTATCTCATCAATATCAAATGCATTCATCAGACGTGGAACAACTTCCTTCTCCGTCTCCGTAAGACGAATGACAGCGATCGCCTTGTCGATATCGAGAAGAATTCTCTCAAGACCGCGCAGAAGATGCAGGCGTTCCCCTTTCTTTCCTATGTCATAGATCGCCTCACGCCTGATGCATTCACAGCGCCATTCGATCCATTCATTCAGAATCTCTCTAACACCGAGCAACCTCGGGCGATTATCGATCAAGACATTGAAATTGCAAGAGAAAGAGCTCTGGAGCGATGTCTGCGTAAAGAGTTGATGCAGCAGAATGTCCGGATCGGCTGTCGATTTGTATTCGACACTAATACAAAGCCCGTTCAAATCCGTCTCATCACGAACGTTAACGACGTCTCTGAGCTTGTTTTTTTTGACTGCATCGGTGATGTCGTCGATGATCGCCTCGATCGTCGTCGTGTAGGGAATCTCACGAATTTCGATGATCTTCTCCTTGCGATTGATATCCGCGGCGCCACGCAATTGGAATGATCCACGTCCTGTCCTGTAGATTTCGCGCATTTCGTCTGCATCGTAGATGAGATAACCGCCCGTTGAAAAGTCGGGAGCCGGTAGCGTCTCAAGTAGATCTGCCTCAGGATCTCGTATGAGAGCGATTGTCGTCTCGCAGATCTCTTTCAAATTGAAAGAGCAAATGTTGCTTGCCATGCCGACAGCAATCCCTTGGTTGTTGTTGACGA
>JAAZMK010000018.1 GCA_012798865.1 Clostridiaceae bacterium
AGCGAGAAATACCCTGATCGCGATACGTCTGATATCAAAATCATCGATGAGTCGGATCTCTACGGTCAAATCGCTGTTCAAGGTCCTGAAAGCCTAGATGTTCTTCTCGGTCTTTCGGAGAAACTCGGTCTCACGGAAGAACAGCGCGCACAGCTTGAAGGACTCATGCGTTTCCGCGATATGTCAGTTCCGGTCGAAGGCGAGGATCTCCCTATGATTATCTCGCGCACGGGATACACAGGAGAGAACGGCTATGAACTGTACATCCCCGTCGACAAAACAGTTTACTACTGGGATGTTCTCGTGGACGCCGGCGTTGAGCCGTGCGGACTTGGTTCACGCGATACGCTCCGCCTCGAAGCCGGTATGCCGCTTTACGGTCACGAAATGTCGCCGACAATCAGCCCATTGGAAGGCGGCATGGGATTCTTCGTCGACAGCGATCGCGAATTCCAAGGCGATGTGATGAGGGACAAAGTCACTCGTCGTCAACTGGCGCTTGTCAGTGACACGAAAGTTATTCCACGCGAAGGATACGAAGTATACCTCGACGGGAAGCAAATCGGCGTCATCTCGTCCGGTACGTTCTCGCCCGTTCTTGAGAAGGGGATTGCCTTTGCGCTCGTCGATGTCGAGACGCCGGAAGTTGAAGCTGTTGAGGTGCTCATTCGCAAGAAGATGCAACCTTTCACGGTCGTCAAACCGCCTTTTGTCGGTTGATTGAGTACAGGTAGAACTACCGAGAGTACTCAACGGATGCCGTCCATGCGATGGGCGCGGTAGAAATTAGGTACAAAGGCACGACTCTTCTATGAACGTGCCGTAAGACAACCGGTTAAATCGACATGGTCGACAACCGGCATAAAAATGAAACTGATACAGGAAGGAATCAGAGCTATGAAATTTTCCAAAACACACGAATGGGTTAAAGTAGACGGAAACATCGCAACAATCGGCTTGACCGATTATGCGCAGGACCAATTGGGTGAGATCGTTTATGCGGAGGCGGAGCCGGAAGGAACTGTCGTTGAACTCGAAGGCATCATCGGAACCGTGGAATCCGTCAAAGCAGCATCCGACCTCTATGCGCCGGTCAGCGGCGAGATCGTTGAAGCGAACGAAGAGATCGAAGATGCGCCCGAAATGATCAATGAAGCGCCGTGGGACACATGGTTTGTCAAAATCGATATGGCGGATTCCGCCGAACTCGATGCGCTGCTCGATGAAGACGCTTACAAAGCATTCTGCGAGGAGGAATAGGCATGTACGGCTATCTTCCGATGGGCCGTGAGGAACGCCGCCGGATGTTGGCATCCGTCGGCGTTGACCTCGATAAACTGTTCGACATGATTCCTGAATGCGATCGGTGCAAGGTTTCTGAGTTTGAAGCGCTCCCCGCCGAAGGCATGAAGGAACTGGAAGTTGTCGAACGCATTCAGGCCTTAGCGGACAAGAATTTGAACACAGTGGACTACGATTGCTATCTCGGCGCTGGTTATTACGACCACTACCAACCTGCCGCCGTTAAGCATCTCATCGGCAGATCAGAGTTCCTGACATCGTATACACCTTATCAGGCGGAGATCTCCCAGGGAACGCTTCAAGCTTATTTCGAGTGGCAGAGCTACATCACGCGCTTGACGGGGCTTCCTGTCGCAAACGCGGGACTTTACGACGCTGCCTCCGGCGCAGCTGAGGCGGTGCTTCTCGCATGCCGCGATAAACGTCGCTACAAAGTGTTCGTATCTGCCGGATTACATCCCGAGTCACTCGAGACACTCCAGACCTATTGCCATGCTGCGGACATTGAAGTCGTCGTCGGCGAGATCGACGAGAACGGTCAACAGACTGTATACCCTGACGACAGTAAAGAATATGCCTGTTTCATGATTCAAAGCCCGAATTACTTCGGTATCGTAGAGGATCTCGATTTGTTAGTCGAGAAAGCGCATGGCGTCGACGCATTGGCAGTCGTCTCTTCCGATCCCGTCAGTTTGGCGATGTTGAAGCGCCCGGGTGATGCAGGCGTCGACATCGCGATCGGCGAGGCTCAGTCGCTCGGCATTCCGACGTCGTATGGCGGTCCCGGTATCGGGTACATGGCAGTGACAAATAAACTGATGCGCAAAATGCCCGGCAGAATCTGTGGACAGACAGTCGATCGCGACGGAAAAACGTGTTATGTCTTGACTATACAGGCACGTGAACAACATATTCGCCGCGAACGCGCGACTTCGAATATCTGCACATCGCAGGCGCTGATGGCGACCGCCGCCACGATCTGGCTCGCCCTACAAGGCGGTTCGGGGCTGTTGGATGTCGCGGAGCAATCAGCGGCGAAAGCGATCTATCTGCAGAAGAAACTGACCGAAAAAGGTCATTTCCGACTCGTCTATGACAAACCATACTTCCGTGAATTCCTGATCGAAGCAAAAGAAGGTGTCGACCTCGAGAAGCTCAACAAGGATCTTCTTGAAGAAAACATCATCGGCGGACTCATCGTCGACGGCAGCAAGCTCTTGATTGCCGTGACGGAGAAGAAGACAAAGGAGCAACTCGACCGCTATGCGGAGGCGATGCTCCGTCTTTGTGATGCACAGGGAGGGAAATAGTCATGTCAAGATATAAAGATACTCCACTAATTTTCGAACTCGAAACTTGTCACGAAGGGAGTCGGTATATTCGTCCCCTGGACGTCCCGAAGCCGGATTTTGCCGAGTGGTTCGGCGATGCCTATCGCGAAGGAAAACCGAATATTCCCGATGTGGACGAGATTTCCGTCGTTCGACACTTCACGAATCTTTCGGCGAAGAACTACCATGTCGAAGTCGGCACGTATCCGCTCGGATCCTGCACAATGAAATACAATCCGAAAGTCAATGAGGATATGGCAGCCCTAACAGGTTTTGCGGCGACCCACCCGATGCAACCGGATGAAACAGTGCAAGGCAACCTCGAACTGCTCTATCACCTCGAGAAGTTGCTGAATGATGTGACCGGCATGGCCGCGTACACGTTCCAACCGGCGGCCGGCGCTCACGGCGAGCTTGCAGGTATTCTCCTGATCAGAGCCTACCACGAAGATCGCGGCGACACGAAGCGCGATACGATCATCGTCCCGGACGCCGCCCACGGAACGAATCCCGCAACAGCGGCGATGGCGGGCTATAAAGTCCGTGAAATCAAATCGAATGAATTCGGAACGGTCGACTTGGAATCCTTGGAAGCTGCGCTCGGTGACGACGTCGCGGGATTGATGTTGACGAATCCGAACACGCTCGGCTTGTACGATGGCAACATCGAGAAGATCACGAGAATGGTTCACGATTGTGGCGGACTCTGCTATTACGACGGCGCGAATCTCAATGCAATTCTCATGCATGCCAGACCAGGCGACATGGGGTTTGACTGTGTTCACTGGAATGTTCACAAGACGCTTTCAACGCCTCACGGCGGCGGCGGTCCCGGTGCTGGTCCCGTTGGCTGTAACAAGCTGTTGGAGCCTTATCTGCCGAGACCCGTCGTCGCGAAGAAGGACGATATGTATTATCTCGACTTTGATCGCCCGAAGTCTTTCGGCATGATCCGATCCTTTGTCGGTACATTCGGCGTCCTTGTACGCACTTATGCGTATATGCTCTCGAATGGCGCTAAAGGACTCTATGAAGTGTCGGAAGGCGCCGTGGCGAATTCAACCTATCTCCGTGAGAGGCTGAAGGATTACTACAATATTCCGTTTGACACGCCCTCGATGCACGAGTTTGTCATGACCGGCGAGTGGCAGAAGAAGGAAAGCGGATGCAACACGCTCGATATCGTCAAGCGTCTGATCGATTACGGATTCCATCCGCCGACTGTGTATTTCCCTCTCGTCGTCCAAGAGGCGATCATGATCGAACCTACGGAGACGGAGACGTGGCGTGATCTTGATGCTCTCGCCGACGCATTTATCAAGATTGCGGAAGAGGCGAAGGAAGACCCCGAACTTCTCAAGGGCGCACCGCGCTATACACCGATTGCAAGACCCGACGAGACGGCAGCCGCCAGAGATCCGATTTTGGCAGGTTAATGCGGGGATTACGTAGCGTTATCTAACCGATATTGCCAAAGGAAAACAACGGTAGCCGGAGCCAAGCTCCGGCTACTCCTATTTTCCCGATTAACCTGTCGCCTAAGATGCGTAAAATGCCCGTAATCGCTGTGCAAACGACGAGAGGGACTTTTTCGCGGATATGCTAAAATAACAAGCGGCTCGGAAATATGGCAGTACATCGACAAGGTTTTGCGCGTATAATATGCCGCCTAAAAGCAATTCAACTTGACATATTCCGGGATTGAATGGTGATAAAAATTCGGAAGTGACGAAATATTTCTTGCACTTCCTCAAGAAAGGAAATTAATAATATGGCAATCAGAGTTGCAATTAACGGATTCGGACGTATCGGACGTCTCGTTTTCAAAGGCATTGTCGAGCGCGGGCTATTGGACAACGGTGTCGAGCTCGTCGCTATCGTTGCCAGAAACACAAAAGCCGACTACTTTGTTTATCAACTGAAGTACGATTCCACACAGCATCGTTGGGAGCGCGATATCACGGCGGAGAAGTCGGACCCCTCGCAAGAGGAAAATAACGTGCTCGTGGTTGACGGCAAACACAGAATTAAGTGTGTGCTCGCAGGTACGTCCCCCTCAGATCTCGACTGGAAGAGCTTGAACGTTGATTACGTCATCGACAGCTCGGGTAAGTTCAACGATTACGACAAGGCGATAGGACACGTCGACGTCGGGGCGAAAAAAGTCATTCTGACGGCACCGGGCAAAGGTCCCGTTCGCACGCTCGTCATGGGAGTCAACGAAGGTGAGTACAACCCGAAGGAAGACCTCGTCGTTTCAAACGCTTCTTGCACCACCAACTGTCTTGCGCCTGTCGTGTCCGTGCTTCTCAAAAACGGACTCGAAATTGAAAAGGGACTGATGACGACCATCCACGCATACACCGCATCTCAAAAAGTCTTGGACGGCACTTCTCTCAAGAACTGGCGTCTCGGTCGTACGGCTGCGGAAAACATCATCCCGACGACGACGGGTGCCGCTAAAGCGGTCGGTCAGGTTCTTCCTGCCGTGAAGGGCATCATGACGGGCATGGCGTTCCGCGTTCCGACGCCGACAGGTTCAGTCGTCGACTTGACAGTACTTTTGAAGAACGACAGCTCGATCGAAGCGATCGACGCGATGATGAAGGAGGCGTCAGAGACGTACTTGAAGGGGATTTTAAAGTACACGAAAGACCCTATCGTCTCGACCGACGTCATTCAAGATTCGCATTCCTCGATTTACGACTCCGAGGCGACGCTCAAAAACAATCTCCCCGACGAGAAGCGTTTCTTCAAACTTGTCTCGTGGTATGACAACGAGTGGGGCTACTCCGAGCGAACGATCGACCTTCTGCTCTATGTGGCGAAAGAAGACGAAAAGGCTGG
>JAAZMK010000093.1 GCA_012798865.1 Clostridiaceae bacterium
CGCATATAGCGGAAGAAGAATGTCAGCAACAGCGTTCTGATGTGCGAGCCGTCAACATCGGCGTCAGCCATCAAGATAATCTTGTGATAGCGCAGTTTTGACAAGTCGAAGTCGTTGCCGATACCGGCACCTAATGCCATCACGATCGGCATGAGCTTCTCGTTGTCGAGCACCTTGTCGATACGCGATTTTTCGACGTTAAGCATTTTGCCCCAGAGCGGTAAGATCGCCTGATATTTGCGCTCTCTGCCATTTTTCGCCGTCCCGCCCGCGGAGTCTCCCTCAACGATGAACAGTTCACAGAAAGTCGGATCTTTCTCCTGGCAGTCAGCGAGTTTGCCGGGGAGAGCGTTGCTGTCCAGCGCGCTCTTGCGACGCGTCATCTCACGCGCTTTGCGCGCCGCTTCACGCGCCTGCGATGCCGACACGCCTTTGCTTACGACCGTACGCGCTTCCTGCGGATTTTCCTCGAGGAAATTGAGCAAACTTTCATTGACTGTTGCTTCAACGACCGTGCGTACTTCAGGATTTCCGAGTTTCGTCTTCGTCTGTCCCTCAAACTGCGGATTTTTCAATTTGACGCTGATGATGGCGCACATGCCTTCTCGGATATCTTCTCCCTGCAGATTTTTATCTTTCTCTTTCAGGATGTTATACTTACGCGCGTAATCATTGACCGTTTTTGTTAATGCCGATCGAAAACCAGTCAGATGGGAGCCGCCCTCGATCGTCGCGATATTGTTCGCATAAGAATAGACGTTCTCGTTGTATGAATCGTTGTATTGGATGGCGACTTCGACAAATACTCCGTCCTGTTCGCCAGAGAAGTAGATGGGCTCCTTGTTGAGAACGGCTTTGTTTCGGTTGAGATATTCGACAAAGGAGATAATGCCGCCGGAGTAGTGAAGTTTTTTCACGGCTGCAGGAGTCTCGCGCTCATCGATCAGCGTAAAGGCAGCCTCGCGATTGAGAAAGGCCATCTCGCGGTAACGCGTGGTCATCAAAGCAAAGTCGACCTCCGTCTCGCTGAAAATCTCGGGATCGGGCTTAAACGTCGTAATCGTGCCGCTTTTATCTGTTTCACCTATAACTGTCAACGGCGTGACCGTCTCGCCTCTTTCAAAACGAATGAAATGAGACAGACCGTCACGGTTGACGACGACTTCCATCCATTCTGAGAGCGCGTTAACGACTGAAGCTCCTACGCCGTGCAGACCGCCGGAGAAACTGTACGCACCGCCGCCAAATTTCCCTCCGGCGTGTAGAATCGTGTGGACAACTTCAACCGTCGGAATCCCGACCGTCGGATGAATGCCGACTGGAATACCGATGCCGTTATCCTCGACGCGAATCGAATTGTCGGGAAATACTGTGACCGTGATCGAGTCACAACGACCAGCGAGCGCCTCGTCAACAGAGTTGGCGACGATTTCATAGATCAGGTGATGCATGCCCCTCGATGTCGTGTCGCCGATGTACATGCTTGGGCGCAATCTGACGGCTTCCAAGCCTTCCAGAACTTGGATATCGCTCTCCTCGTATGACCCGCTGGTCGTCGTATCAAAGATCTGACCTTCCAACATCGCGGCAGACGCAAGATCTTCGGAGAAATCTTCTGTCAGCGCATGGACGTTATCCGCCAAATTGATCAATTCATCGCCGGAATGGGACGCCTCCACTTTGTTGGCGGCATCTTCTTCCGCGCGACGCAATAATTCTTTCAAGCCTTCGTTTTCTATTTCAGAACGTATGTTTGTTTTATCTTTTCCCGTACTCATATTGTCCTTTCGATATCAACCCCTACCCGTCACACCTTGCGCGCAAAGTCGCAGATGAAACGGGAGAGAGAAAAATTCTACCCGACGTGAG
Source organism: Clostridiaceae bacterium (assembly GCA_012798865.1). Taxonomy (GTDB): domain Bacteria; phylum Bacillota; class Clostridia; order Saccharofermentanales; family DTU023; genus UBA4923. The sequence continues at coordinate 1,870 of JAAZMK010000093.1, forward strand.
GATGAGAGAACGAGGGACTTCCTCCGTCATCCAATCAAGACGGTTCATCTCTTCTGCTTGCGCGAGAAACGCAACCGTATCGCTCGAAGGTGAGACCTTCTCAAGATCAAATATGCCGATGATCCAGTGTGCCGGTATGGAGACGTCTGCCCCTATGTGAATATACATATAGCTCCTATCCTCGTCGCTCTTTTCTTATCGTTTTCGGCACTTTTTCGACCTATAAAATTATACCACAAAAAGGCGTGGAAATGTTGATTTTACACCGTTTGCCGGCACCGTGAAAAATCCGTCAAAAGCCTACCGGAACGCGCTTTCAATGTTTTTAGACAACTTCGCTGAACGATGTTCGGACACGAAAAGGATTGTCCGTAAAAACGCTGATAAAAAGGTTGAAAAATCTATAAAACAGTCAACCGAAAAAAAGATTCATGAGCTGAATTAAACTTCAATGCAGGTCACGTCGGCACCTATCGTATGTTAACCGAAAGCGAGATTAGCGAACTGAACGGACCTCCTCATTCCAACGAAGGATCATCGGTCTTAAGCGTTCGTACAGTTCATCTCTGTTTTCAATAGTAATGTCGAAGATTTCCGCTTTTGGGTGTGAGCGAACGGCATCTAAAAAATCGGTACGAGGGTGTGCTTTGATCGTAGCCAGTACGCGTCGGTCGCCATCAAAACACGCCATCGCCGTCTCACAAAAGGTTCTAGCCTCCGTCTCCATAAAACCGAGCTCGTCCATCGCGATAACTGACGATGTTGTCGTATCGCGAAGTCCTTCTCGCAAAAATTCAACGCCGACCGTTTCAAAGACGTCCAAATTAATCGTTCGATTTCGTCCGTCGCAATCGCCGATATGGTTGGTGCGACTCATCTTTCGCTCTCGGTCGGTTGGTCTGAATATATAGATCGAGTGATACCCTTTTTCATTCCTCGGTGTGCTTCGCGTGAAAAAACCTCTCACAGGCATTTCAATCTCGCGGAGAAGCTTTTCGATGAGCGTCGATTTGCCGACTCCGCGCTGACCGCTGATCACGATATGTCTTTTGTCCATGATAGTCTCCTTTGATCGTCAGACCTGTATCAGCTCACAGGGTTAACTGTTCCCCCTACGACTTCGTAGTAGTAGACTTTCGAAGTCCATCCGTCTCGTTGTGTCCGGTCGTCCCGCTGAGCGCTTTTGTCATTTTCTCCGCCTGCTCCGACGACGGCATATACATGCTCAGAAGTGAGCATTTGATCAGAGGGGAAAATTTGCGCTGGATCGGTACACGTCAAGAAGACTTGGTGACCTTGGATCACTTCCATGAGTCTGGATCGGCGCGACTGATCGAGCTCGGACATGACATCGTCCAGCAAGAGTATCGGTGTCTCGCCCGTCATTTCCGTCAACAACATAAGCTCCGCAATCTTTAGCGATAGGACGATGGAACGCTGCTGTCCTTGTGACGAAAAGAGACGGGCTTCCATGTCGTTAAGTGAGAGTTGCAGATCGTCCCTATGTGGACCGCTCGATGTGCTCCCGCGGAAGATATCGTCGTCTCTGGAGCGCCTGAGACGCTCAAGATAGAGCCTTTCAATCATCTCACGACTCATATCACGGTCGAGACCGCTAAAGCCTCTATATTGGATATCGAGTTGTTCCTGCGAAGATGTCAGATGACGTATAGAGAGCGATGCGTATTCGGAAAGTTTCTTCGTGACATCGAGCCTTTTTTTCAGAATGGATGAGACGATCGATGCAAGTTGCTCATCCCATATGTCTAGTTGCGCAGCAGGGTCGGGAAAGATCATCTCGCTTTCGGGAGGTTCGCTCTCATCTTCGTCGAACGCCGTACGACCATCGGAAGAACGCCTGTCTGTACCGCGTCCGTTAAACGATCCGTTCGCCTTGAGATTCTTGAGCAAACGATTACGCTGACCGATTACACGCCAAAAGTCTTGTAAGTCGCGAAAATACGCCCTGTCTGTCCTTGAAATCAAAACATCCAAGAAGCGGCGCCTCTCGCTTGGTCCGCCTTTGACAATCTGCAAATCCTCCGGGGCGAAGATGATGGCGTGAAACAGTCCCATCATGTCAGACAGACGCGCTACTTCCAAATCATTGTAATAAACAGTCCGAGACGGTGAACCGCCGCGCGTCGGCGCAAGCCTGTATTCAAGCGTGACTGATTCATTCAAACCGCGATCAGTCACAAACTGAATGCTCACGCGATAAAAATCACACCCGTGCTTGACAAGCTCCTCGTCGCGACCCGTGCGATGAGACCTTGCACACGTACATAAATAGATCGCCTCCAGAAGATTAGTCTTTCCCTGTGCGTTCGCGCCGTGAAACACGTGCGTACCGTCCGGAATATCTAACCGAAGGCGATCGTAATTTCTAAAATTAGTTAAATCTATCGAGCAGAGTCGCATACCGACGTTTTGAGTTTTATCTTCTCAAAGGCAAGATCATGTAGAAGAATTTATCTCCGCTTTCAGGTTTAATCGAGCACGGACCGAGACTGCCGCTGAATGTCAACATGACGCGCTCATCTTCAATCTCACGGAGCACCTCGATGAAAAATCTCGGGTTAAAGTCGATTTCAACTCGATCGCCGGCAAGAGCAATTGGAATATCTTCTTTTGCTTCACCTATGTTCGTCCTCGACTCTATGATCATCGTATCGTTGTTCGGCATGCTGAGCGTCACAGGGAATCGTCTGTCATCCGTCTCGATCATGATAGACGCGCGCTCAATCGCCGCAAGTAGAACTTCCGGTGAAATGATCAAGCTCGAATCTGCTTCGCGCGGAATGATGCTTCTATAGTTCATGTATTCGCTTTTGATCAGACGCGTCACAAGCTTGACGTTTCCTTTATCAAAAATGATGTAATTATGGGAAGGCAAGATAACGACTTCTTCGTCGCCATCCGACATGATCCTCGCAATCTCCGCCATCGCTTTCGCTGGTATAACGATGTTTATATCGATATCCATTCCTGGAACTTTTTCGTGTCTTATGGCGAGACGGAATCCATCGATTGCCACCAAAGTCAACGAATCACGTTCACAAATCAAATTTAGACCTGTAAGAGCCGACCGGCTATGATAATCAGTACTGGCGGCGAAAATCGTCTGGTTGATCATATCCCTGAGAGTCTTTTGCTTGACGACTATTCTCGATTCTTCTTCGACGAAGCGAATTTCAGGATACTTATCGGCAGGATATCCGCGCAAACGGAATTTACTGTTGCCGCTTTCAACGATCAGGATATTGTCCTCCTGCACTTCGAGGTATACGTGATTGTCAGGCAGCTTGCGCACAACTTCCGATAAAAACTTCGCGGGAACGACAATGTCGCCTTTTCTCGATATATCGGCTTCCATTCTGTATTCAATACCAGTTTCATTGTCATAGCCGGTTAAAACGAGTTCCTGATCCGCGACAAGAAGTATCCCGTCCAAAAGTTTATCGGTTGATCGCGTCGCGACAACTCTCTGCACAGTTGATATAGCATCCATCAGGTGATTTCTTGTACAAGTGAGTTTCATGTTGCGCCTCCTGTTCTGCCTTGCAGCTCTCTATGATAATTCATCGATCTTCTTCTTATGTGTGTCAATTCTGTTGAAAACTCATTCGCGTCCCGTCTGTTTCGTCGTTATACGATGTTACTATTTTGTTAGACTTCTGTTATTTGTCTGTTAAGAAAACCGGCTTATTAACGTCTGTTAGTTATTCACTTTTTATCAACATGCGTTCCACAGCGAGTTATCAACAAATGATCACAACTTTGTTTATTACTGTAAGCGCGCCTCGATATTATGAACGGTCTCGGCAAGCTTTGCATTTTGTTCCATGCCTTCTGTAATTTTATCACAGGCGTGTAAAACTGTGGCGTGATTTTTGCCCCCAAAGGCGATACCGATCTCCTTAAATGTTCTGTCGAGTTTCTTGCGACAGAGGTACATGGCAATCTGTCTCGGTTCGACGATATCTTGGCTTCGCTGACGCGATTTCAAGTCATCGACCGTAACGCCGTAATAATGCGCTACGATCTCCATGATGAGCGGAAAATCGAGTTCCTTGACAGCTCCAGGCTGAATCACGTTTTGGAGTGCCTGCTTGGCGGCATCAAGTGTCACATCAACGCCAATCAGTTGTAGAGCGCAAATCGTCTTGAAGGCCCCTTCAATTTCACGCACGTTGGATGTGATATTGTCCGCGATATATTCCAGAATATCGTGAGAGATATCAACGCCTTGTGTCTTCGCCAGATTCTTAAGGATCGCGATACGCGTTTCATAATCTGGCGGCGTGATGTCGATCGTCAATCCGCTGACAAAACGCGTTCTTAAACGATCAACGAGCGATGTGAGATTTTGCGGCGGGCGATCACACGTAAAAACGATATTTTTTCCCGACTCGAAAAGCGCATTGAACGTATAGAAAAACTCAACCTGCATGCGTTCTTTCGACTCGATAAATTGGATATCGTCGATGAGGAGCATATCGGCAAGACGGTAATGATTGCGAAATTCGTCGAATTCATTTAGCTGGATACACGTTATAAATTCATTGACGAATTGCTCTGTTTGGACGTATACGACGCGCTTATGCGGGAAATCGCGACGCACTTGGTTGCCGATTGCGTGCATGAGATGTGTCTTGCCTAATCCCGATCCGCCGTAAAGAAAGAGAGGATTGTAGTTACGAGGACTTTCCATCGATGCGACGGCCACGGAAGCAGCGTGCGCGAAGCTGTTCCCGGGTCCCACGATAAAAGAGGAAAAGGAGTAATTCGGATTTAGCTGACTTGCCCTAAAATTTCCGTTTCCGTTTCCATTTCCGTTGCCGTTCTTCTCGAAGGAAGGAGCCAGCTCTTCTTGCGGCGGAACGGTACCGTCTGGGCGCACGGAAATTTCCAGAGAGTAATTCACACGCGTATAATCTTTGAGCGCATTTTCGATGAGAGGGCGGTGTTGACCGACATACTCCTTCGCAATATCGCTTGGCACAGCAAGCCCGAACACGCGCTCCCCGGAGAGATAAGGCTTTGCACTGAGAAACCAAGTATTGTACGTCAGCGGACTGACTTCTTTGCACAAAGACTTCTTACAAACGGACGACCATATTGAATCTGCGTTTCTCTGTGTCCTCACTCTTTATACCTTCTCCTCCTAGAATCAGAACAAGCATCACTCATGCCCCCGGAACGGGGTACTGATAATCGTAACAGAAAAAACCGTGTCGGAAAAGGCAAAAAAACCGAAAATATAAGCGTTTTAGCCGTTTTTTGATCCTCAAAAACATCAACAATTTGTGACTTACAGAGTGTGAATTGTTGATAAGTTTGTTAATAAATTCGATCGAGAAACAAGAGTACGATCCCTTGTCTTTTTTACCGTTTTTACTTTCACCGGTAAGGATTAAAAGACACCGACTTTTCAACAAAGTCTGTTGATAACTTGTGAATTATTCATTTTTTGCGTGTTGATAACTTTTTTGAAATTGTGAAGATGTCATCTACACGTCAGGTCAAGTTTTTGACCTATTTATGCCGGAAGATGACAGATCGATGACAAACTCGCACAAACTCAGCCACTTCTATGATGCGTCAAGGAGCACGACCGGTCATCGATGCGCGCATATGGCAGGCAGGTTCGACTGCGTTCGAAGGGAAACGTCCTATCATCGATGCGCATATTTAATAGACGGATTCGATTACGCTCCAAGGGAAGAATCAATACCAAAGGCGCACAGATGCCCGACACGAAAACCGGCAGATTCTCCGCTGTTGAAAGGGAGAGTCTGCCGGCAAGATAACGCTAAAAATTCGGGTAATTCTTCTACGAGGTCAAGGTAGCCAACGCTTCTAGCGCTGTGTCGATCTCTTCTTCAGTATTCGTCGCGCCGAAAGAGAAGCGGACGGTCCCTTGGGGGAATGTTCTGAGACTTTGATGCGCGAGGGGGGCGCAATGGAGTCCGACACGCGTCATGATGTTCCAGTCGCGTTCGAGCTCAAAGGCGATCTCTGCGTTGTCGCGATCGACCGCCGTAATCGATACGACACTCGTACGACCTTCTACGCCGGGCATGCCGACGGGGCGAACTCCCTTAATGGTCGCGAGCCCGTCGAGAAAGCGCTTCGTCAACGCCATCTTCGTATCGTGCATTTGGCTGATACCCTGTTCCTCTAGATAGATAAGTGCCGCCCGCAAGCCGATGATGCCGGGGATGTTCATCGTCCCGCTCTCGTACTTGTCGGGCATGAATTCCGGCTGCTCCAGGCTATTCGAGCGACTTCCCGTCCCGCCGACCATGAGCGGATCGACGCGATCAATCAAGTCCTTGGCGATCGCGAAGCCGCCGATTCCCTGCGGTCCGCGCAATCCTTTGTGTCCGGTAAAGGCGAGAAGATCGATGTTCATAGCTTCCATATCGACTTCAACGCTGCCTGCCGACTGTGCCGTATCGAGAACGAATATGATGCCGCGATCTTTGCACAACTGTCCGATCTCTCGTGCAGGAAGAATTGTGCCCGCGACGTTGGAAGCATGTAAAGTCACGATTGCTTTTGTGTCGCGTTCCAGCGCCTTTTCAAAGGACTCGACCGGAACCTCGCCGCGTTCATTCGCCTTCGCGATCGTGTAGCGAATCCCGCGTTTAGCCTCTATACGCTTCAAAGGGCGCATAACGGCATTGTGTTCCATGCCGCTGACGACGACATGGTCGCCCGGCTTCAGGTATCCTTCAAAAAAAGTGTTAAGAGAGAACGTAACGCCCGGCGTAAAGACGATATTCCTCGCATCGCTCACGTTGAAAAGCTTTGCCAATCGCAAACGCGTGTCCAAGACGTCGCCTTCGACGGAATACGCCTCCTGATAATTGCCGCGACCGATGTTGACGCCGTGATGCTCAAGCAA
>JAAZMK010000094.1 GCA_012798865.1 Clostridiaceae bacterium
AACGATTCCCGGTAGGAACGATTGTTCGCGGTGTCGTCGTAAGAATGTTCCCGTTCGGAGCTTTCATCAATATCGCTCCCGGCGTCGATGCGCTCTGCCATATTTCGCAGATCTCCACGTATCACCTGAATAAGCCGGGCGACGTTCTGGCTACGGGGATGGAAGTTGACGCGCGCGTTGTCGAAGTATCGGATGAGGCGCGTCGCATCAGCATCAGCATCCGCGATGTCGAACCGATCAATCCTGCTCCCGATTCGGAGATCGTACTCCGACAGGAAGAGCAGCAACAACAGCGTCAGCAACGTGAAGCGCGTCGTCGCGGCAAGCGTCGTCGCGGAGAAGACGGTGACGGACTGCCAACGAGTTACGTCGACAAGCAGGCGCGTTCCGCGATCGGTGATATGGCAGAGATTACAACGGTCACGAAGGCCGGTTCTGAACTCTTGGATGCGTTGAAAGATGTTTCAGAAGAAAAGGCAGACACCAAAGAGCTCAGTGAACCTGTCGCCGTTGAGATCACTGAGGTTGAACCGGCGGAAGTCGCGCTGAAAGTGACGGACGAATCTGACAACGAGGACAAAAAGACGGCGGTTGCCCTTGAAGACATGGGTGCCGAATAACTCGCATCACAATCAGTGCATTTTAATTATTGAATGGATGGCGAGGTTGCTTGCCATCCATTTTAAAATGCCCCCGAATAAAGAGTCTCGGTCTTAAGGACAATTGTGAAACAGTTGTGAGTGTCGATGTCCCGTATCGGAGATATGGGCTATCTGCTTTCGATCATTGAACAAAAGGCAAAGGAGAGAATATCGAAACGGAGAACGATGTGATCATCATAAAGGGAAAATACAACGAGGCGAAAGTTTTTACGAAAGATTTGGAAAGGAATGCACGCGACCAAATACAGACGCTGTGCGATCAGCCGTTTGTGCGGGGGAGCAAGATCCGTATCATGCCCGACGTCCATGCGGGCGCGGGATGCACGATCGGCACGACTATGACGATCGATGACAAAGTCGTCCCCAACCTCGTCGGCGTCGACATCGGCTGCGGTATGGAGACGATCAGACTCATAGGCGACGATCTCAATTTTAAAGAATTCGATCAGCTTGTGAGGCGTCAAATTCCATCAGGTTTTTCGATCAGGCGAAAACCTCACCGTTATCTGCAATCGATCAATCTGAAAAAACTCCGTTGTCGTGAAGGAGGGAAAAACGACAAGGCTCTTCGTATGGACCGCGCAGAGCTGTCGCTCGGTACGCTCGGAGGCGGAAACCATTTTATCGAGATCAACCGTGACGAGCGCGACAGACTCTACCTCGTCGTGCATTCCGGTTCGCGTAATCTCGGTCTTCAAGTTGCGCTCCACTACCAGCGAAAAGCGTCATCATTGCACCCTTATCTCCCGCGCGACCTCGCTTATCTCGACGGCCGATGGTTCGATGACTACCTGCACGATATGCAGTTGATCCAGCAATTTGCCGTATTGAACAGAAAAGCCATAGTCGACGAGCTCGTGCAAGGGATGAACTTGCGCTGCGATCTAGACTTTACGACGATCCACAACTATATCGATCTTGACAGGATGATTCTGCGCAAAGGAGCAATCTCGGCACTCAAAGGCGAGCGAGTCTTGATCCCGCTCAATATGCGCGACGGTTCGCTTATCTGTGAGGGGCTCGGAAATCCCGATTGGAATTACTCCGCGCCGCACGGCGCGGGGCGTGTCATGTCGCGAACAGAAGCGAGAAAAATGTTGTCATTGAAGACGTTGCACGAGATGATGCGCGATGTCTATACGACATCGATCAGCCGCGAAACACTCGATGAGAGTCCTGAAGCATATAAGCCGGCTTCTGAGCTGATCGACGAAATCGGCGATACTGTCAAGCTCATCCACCGGCTTCGACCCGTATACAATTTCAAAGCGCGCGATTAATTCAGTCCGCTAACCTACGTAAAGCCTCGCGGTAGATCGCGGCGCCGGCGAGGAGTGAATCAACCGACATCCACTCGTTTGCTTGGTGCGGAACATCTGGGTCGCCCGGGAAGGAGGGTCCAAAGCCGCAGACGTTTGGCAGTGAGCGCGCATACGTTCCGCCGCCGATAGCGAGCGCTTCGCCGGAAAGTCCTGTCGCTTCGTTATAAACATCCATAAGCGTACTGATCAGATGCGAATCTTTCGGCAGATGGAGCGGCTCCACCAAAGACACCCATTCTGCTTTGACATCGTATGCGTTGGCAATATTGCGCAAACGCTCCTTGGCGGTATCGACATCGAACGAGACAGGGTAGCGGATATTGATCATCACGCGTGCCTCAATCTCATCAATATGAAGGAGTCCGGCATTGACCGTTGTATCGCCTGTCTCGTCGGAATGGGCGAGTCCAAGCGATTGACCGTCAAGTTCTTGACCTATAAGAGCGCGGTAAGCCGCGACGAAGCTATCCGTCAAGCCCTTTTCCGACAGCTCGCGATCAAGTTCCTCCATGGCGCGGGATATGGCGTTTACTCCCAAATGAGGTGTGCTCGCATGCGCACTGACACCTTTATACGTTCTCGGTTCACCTTCCCCCTTGAGCGTCACTTCGACATCGGAAGGAACCATATTGACGGCGGCGCCACCCTGTGCTGATGAGATCGCGTCGCTCTCACGGCGTTTTTGTGACAGCGCAATGGTGGCGATCCCTTTCTCAGCGTAGATGGCGGGGAATTGCGCGTCGGGCGTAAAACCTGCGACGGGCAGTTCCTCGACTTCACGGTAATGCCTCATGCACGCCATGCCCTTTTCTTCGTTGAGTCCGACAATGAGACGGATACGCCGTGTCGGCGAGAAATCGGCATCATCTTTCAGCGCTTTCATCGCGTACAGCGTCGCAAGACAGGGACCTTTATTGTCGTTGACGCCGCGCGCCGTCACCTTGTCACCTTCGATAAGGAGCTTGAAAGGGTCACTGTTCCATCCGCTCCCGGCAGGTACGACGTCGAGGTGGCAGACAGCCGCGACCATCTCATCGCCTTCACCAATCTCGGCGTACCCGGCAACGTTGCCGACGTTAACTGTTTTAAACCCCATACTGATCGCTATATCGAGAAAGACTTCAAGCACACGTTTTAACTCGCGTCCGAACGGCGCGCCGTCTTCAGGTGTTCCATCAACGCTGGGAACGGCACAAAGACGGCTTAAGTCATCTAAGAACTGCTCACGATCTTTGGAAAACTCGTCCGCGAGAGCGGAAATACGTTCTTTATCGGGGCGTTCGTCCGACTCGTCATCCGCGCTCTCGGCGACTTCGTTATCCTCATCTGCGGAAATATCGTCCATCGTTGCAAGCATGACGAGTTCGTCAGGTTCCGAAATTTCTTTATCGCTCTCGGAATCATCCTTGGTCTTGATCGACGTAAAGTCATACCCTTCCTTATCAATGCAGTCTGGATGGAAGTGGCAGTAGAGACCTACATAGAGCGCCAGTTCATCCGCAGGTAGTCCGCAGATTACGCAGAGTCCGGGGTCGACCTCGAGAGCTTTAAGTTTATCGGTGAAAAGCTCAAGGAAGGTCTCCATCTGTTTTGCCGTACCCGAAAAAGCCGTATCTTTTGCGCGGATCGCAATGAAATTGTCGGTCATCTCGTAGTCAACAAGCTTGAGCGGAAAACGCGTCTGCTCGAGCCAGCTTGTGAATTCAATCAAATTCTCCGGTGCGATACCGGCGATCGAAGTAAAAAATGAGGTGAGCACATCATCTGTCTTTGCCGTAAAACAGTAATCGTTGAATTTGCCGAATACGTATTCATCCTCATTGGCAACGTACCAATCCTGACCGGCTGCAAATTTAAGTAGCGTGTTCGAAATCATATAAAACCTCCGAGGCTTACATTGACGAAATGAGCCTACCGCTTTTCCGTCCGGGAAAGCGTGCACTTGTCAAATCAAATACTATTCTATTCTACTACATCCGCTTCCCTTTGACGGTGACGGTTGCTATGGCTTGACAACTGTGCTATGATCTTCGAGGAAAACACACGGGAGAAGCTCTTCTGTTGCCCTTAATGTAAGGGTTAGAGCACCCCGGAGGCAAAAACAGGAGGTATTATGTCTGTCGTTTCCATGAAACAATTACTTGAGGGTGGCGTACATTTCGGTCACCAGACACGCCGTTGGAACCCCAAAATGGCTCCCTATATTTTTACGGAGCGCAACGGCATCTACATCATCGATCTGCAGAAGACGATGCGCAAAATTGAGACCGCCTATCGGTTCATCAACGAGATTTCAGCTAGGGGCGGAACGGTTCTTTTCGTTGGCACGAAGAAACAGGCCCAGGATTCAATCCGTGAAGAAGCCGAACGTTGCGGCATGTTCTATGTCAACAACCGCTGGCTCGGCGGCACATTGACGAACTTTCAGACGATCAGCAAGCGCATAGAAAGGCTCCACGAGCTTCGCGAAATGGAAGCGAACAATGCGTGGGTAAATTTGCCGAAAAAAGAGATCGCTTCGCTTCGCCTCGAACTCGAAAAGCTCGAGAAAAACTTAGGCGGGATCGCCGGCATGAAGCATCTGCCGTCATGTGTTTTTATCGTCGACACGAACAAAGAACACATCGCCGTTGCGGAAGCGAGGAGACTGCGTATCCCGATCGTCGCTATCGTCGACACGAACTGTGACCCTGAGGAGGTCGATTTCGTGATTCCGGGCAATGACGACGCCATCCGCGCTATCAAGCTGATCACGGGGGCGATGGCGAATGCCGTGATTGAGGGTCGCGAGGGATACGAGGTTCAGCAGCTCAATCCTGATTCGGAATCTGAAGACGGAGAAGACGCCGAACCGTTTGAGTTTTAATGTGACGTAGTTTGAATTACCGGAATACATCGAGAAAAAAGAGACAAAGATTTTTACTCCGAAGAGTCGGAACAGGAGGAATATTATGCAAGTAACCGCACAAATGGTTAAAGAGTTGAGAGACATGACGGGCGCCGGCATGATGGACTGCAAGAAGGCGCTCACAGCATCAGAGGGTGACGTTGAGGGCGCGATCAAGTGGTTGCGTCAGCACGATCTCGCGACTGCTGAGAAGAAGGCAGGTCGTATCGCCGCAGAGGGAATTGTCGATTCCTACATTCACGAGGGAGGTCGTATCGGTGTGTTGATCGAGGTCAACATCGAGACGGATTTCGCAGCGAAGAATAAGGATTTTAAAGAGCTGGTCTACGAGCTCGCCATGCAGGTCGCCGCGATGAATCCGCAATATGTCACGCGTGACGAAGTGCCGGAAGAAGTGGTCGAGCGCGAGCGCGAAATCGCAAGGGCACAGGCGATCAAGTCCGGTAAGCCTGAACACATCGTCGAGAGAATCGTCAACGGGCGACTCGAAAAATTCTACGAGGAAGCTTGTTTGATGGAGCAGTCCTACATTCGCGACGATAACAAGACATGCGAGCAACTTGTGAAGGAGCTGATCGGAAAAATCGGCGAGAACATCAAGGTGCGCCGCTTCGTTCGTTACGAGATGGGAGAGGGCTTAGAGAAACGCAACGAGTGCTTTGCCGATGAAGTTGCCGCACAGCTCAATAAGTAATCAGAAACTTGAAATCAGTGAGAGGGCCGAGGCGCCCTCTCTTTTTGCAGTTAAACGGGCGAATCGCATAAGAATTTAGTAGAATGTAGCCAAGTAAAGACATCAAACAATGATCGGAGGTCGTGTCTGTTCGTAAATCTCGACGCGAGAGGCGTGACAGGTGCATAGCAAAGATGAAATACCGACGTTTATTACTGAAAATATCGGGAGAATCGCTTGCCGGAGACTCAAAGAGGGGCATCGACTCTTCTCTGGTCGATCAATACGCATCGATTGTCGCACGACTTGTAGACAAAGGTCACGAAGTTGGAATCGTTATCGGAGGCGGCAATTTCTGGCGCGGACGGACAAGCGGTGACATGGATCGAGTTGCTGCTGATCGGATCGGCATGCTCGCGACTGTCATGAATTCCATTGCTATGACAGATGGTTTAACGAGGTTAGGATATCGGGTTCACTTGATGACAGCGGTACCTATGCCGACCGTCGGCGACCCCGTCGATGCGCTTAAGGCGAAAAGATATCTCAAAGAAGGTTGTGTCGTCGTTTTTGCCGGCGGAACGGGCAATCCCTTTTTCTCGACTGACTCGGCGGCGGCTCTTCGCGCAGCGGAGATCGAAGCCGACATTATCTTGAAGGCGACGCTCGTCGACGGTGTATACGACAAAGATCCGAACGTACATAGCGACGCTATCATGTTCAAAGAGCTCACGTTTGACGAAGTGCTTGAGCGGCGACTTGGCGTTATGGACGCTACAGCGGCAGCGCTCTGCCGCGACTACAAGCAAAAGGTTGTCGTTTTCAATATTGCCGATATTGAGAATATTATTAAAGTCGCCGCCGGCGAGCCGATCGGGACGCTTGTTCGTTAAAGTACTATTTGCTTATTTGTTAAGATATTGGTAGCCGGTTGTCTCCGGCATTGTAGTGAAGTCTGAATCACCAGGAGGTACATAAAATGCCATTGAACGAAAAAGTAAGCGGAGCTTATGACGGTTTTGAAGAGAAAATGAAAAAAGCGGTCGCCGTCCTTGAGAACGATCTAAGAACCGTTCGTGCGGGGCGGGCAAATCCGCACGTGCTCGATCCCATTACCGTTCCATACTATGGCGTGCCGACGCCTTTGAATCAGGTGGCGAACATTCAGGTTCCCGAAGCGAAAATGCTCGTCGTGACACCGTGGGACAAGAATCTGCTCAAGGATATCGAGCGGGCGATTCAGGCTTCCGACCTCGGGATCAATCCCATCAATGACGGTCAGAGCCTTCGCTTGATTTTTCCTTCATTGACGGAGGAGCGCCGCCGCGAACTGACGCGCGAAGTCGCGAAAAAAGGCGAAGAAGCAAAAGTTTCCATTCGTCACATCAGACGTGAGGCGAACGACTACTACAAGGACTTGGAAAAAGCGAAAGAAATATCGGAAGATCTCTGTTTCTCAATGGGGACGGAAATTCAAAAGCTGACCGATCAATACATCGTCAAAATCGATGAGACGATCGAGCGCAAAAACGCGGAGCTCATGGAAATCTGATGATTCACGATCCGGGTCGGTCAATTCCGGTCAAAGATTAGCTGCTAGTCTTTATGGCGATAGGATTTGAAACAGTGGAGTCGAGAAATATTGGAATACTCCGACATCTCGCCGTCATCATGGACGGCAACGGTCGATGGGCGAAGAAACGTCATTTGTCACGTGAATTCGGTCATCGTCGCGGTGCCGATAATTTGAGAACGCTCTGCGTTCTCTGTCGCGAACGTGAGATTCAATATCTTACAGTCTATGCGTTCTCGACCGAGAACTGGAAGCGTCCTGCCACGGAAGTCAGTGCTCTAATGAGTCTCGTTATACGTGTTTTCAGACAGTATACGGATGAACTCGAAAAGGAGGGTATTCGACTCCGATTCATCGGCGATCGCAACGGTTTGCCAGCTGATGTTATCGAGACGATGGTGAAGGCTGAGGAGTCGTCGAAAGATCGTCAAAAGCTCCAGCTCATCATTGCGCTCAATTACGGCGGAAGGCGCGAGATCGTCACCGCAGCCCGGGCACTGTCGTCGGAAATATTAGCAGGTACGATTAGCGAGGGTGAAGTAACGGAAGAGATGTTCGCGCGACATCTCTATCTGTCCGACGTGCCCGATCCCGATCTCATCATACGTACGGGAGGGGAAATGCGCCTCTCCAATTTTTTATTGTGGCAGGCGGCTTATGCGGAGTTCTATTCAGTCGATTGTCTGTGGCCCGATTTCGGTGCCGAGGAACTCGATGCGGCGCTTGAAGATTACGGCAAACGTCAACGTCGTTATGGCGGCGTGTAGTTATAATATTAAATGAGCTCCCTGCGGTAAGGAGAAAATTAAGATGTTGAAAAACAAAGAATTAAGGACACGTATCACGACAGCAGCCATCTATGTGGCCGTTATGATCATTTTTATTGTGCCGGGACTTTGGGTACCGTTTTTGACTGTACTTTTCTATGCGATTGTTACCTTTATGATCGGTCTTGAGAAAGCTAAGGC
>JAAZMK010000095.1 GCA_012798865.1 Clostridiaceae bacterium
CTGACTGTCACGCTGATATTGTTCGGTATCGCTTGTTTGTTTTCAGCGTGTGCCACTAAAAGCGCCATCGTCGGGGCTTGGAGATTGATCGAGGCGGAAGACCCGACCTATTCTCTTGGCATGATCTTCGAGTTTAATGATAACGGCGCCCTCAACCTGCTCCCCGGTGTCGCGGTTCTGACCGAAGAGGAAATAAGAATGTTCGTCGATCTCAAGGATCGCTTGGCGCTGAGCTATCAAGCAGACCGGAACGGCAACTTGCGCATCACGCTTGTCAAAACCGATGGAGGATCTGCTGTTCTCCGCATGACGTATGCGATTGAAGGGGATATTCTAACGATTACGGATGAGAACAATGTCACACTGACTTTCCGCCAACAGTAGACCTTCAGTCATTTATCGCTTATCGCCGCTTCACTCCCGCCACGATACTTTCCCATGTCTGCAAATCAATTCATTGTTGCGCTTATCGTCGTTTTGCTCCCCGCCACGATACTTTCCCACGTCTGCAAATCAATTAGTTGTTGCGCGTATCGTCGAGATAGCCCTTGACCATCCGTCAGGATCCCGCAGTCATTTGTTTGTCTCGTTTATCGTCGATATAATGCAGTAAGCTCTCGCGCGTATTAGGCATACCTTCGACACATACTTTCTCCAAAATCAACTCTAACATCTGACCGATTTCTTTGCCCTCGTAGCCGCACTCCAGAAGATCATGTCCGTCAATTGCCAAATCCTTCAGCTCCAATATTTGTCCGCTTCGAATCAATTCGTTTGCTATCCGAGCAATCGCAACTGTCGCAGGCTTTGACCCCTCGATCGAAACGGTGTTGTGTGAACTCTCCTCGCACGCACTTGCTGTCTGATTGCGCCATACGAATGCTGGTGGAGTTTTCGAACTCTCTTCGCACGCGCCTGCAGCCAACAAAAACTCCGGTTCGCCAACCGATACGGACCCTGGGGCAATCTCTCCATATCCTGTAACTGCGCGCTCGCCTGCAATTCGAAGTCTCATGCCATCGAGGAAAATCTTTTGTCCGTATGCGCGAATCGCACGCCAAACCGATCGTTTTTCAGGACACAAATCCTCATTTTGAAACTTGATGAGCTTTTCAACACGATCGATTGTTGCACTGTCGTAGCGAAGTCTTCTCAAAACCTCCGCCACATGATCAAGATCAAAGAGAAGTGCGGCAAGTCGCAACGCGACTTCTTCTTTCGGACTAGATGCCACATGGCAGGGACCAGTGCAATCACAAAGCAAAGCAACTTCTTCTTTCGGACTGGATGCCACTTGGCGGGAGCTATTGCAATTACACAGCAACGCGATATCTTCACTCACGTATGACATTCGCAAAAGCGCGGTGTCAAGCAATGACGACGAAGACAAGCCCTCCCGATTGTTCAGATTCGTACCGCGATTTATCGTTGCAACACACAAAACAGGCGCGGGATTATACTCGGCATCCGGTATATATCGAGCCTTATCAAGGCAGGCGAGCTCCGGGATCACGACAAACAAAATATCAGTGTGCTTCTGCAAAACAGATAACGCATTTTCCCCAACGAGCAACCGATTTAGCTCAACTTGCAGTCGTTCCGAAGCGACAAACTGCAACAAATGTTTACAACTGTACATCGCCTCGCTCGTTTCTTCATCAATATGAAAAGCAAGCTCTGCGCCCAGCCTTAACCCTCTAAAAATACGGAGAGCATCTTCGTGAAAACGCTGATTTGCGTCGCCGACCGTCCGAATCACTCTATTTTTCAAATCAGACTGCCCGCTCCAAGGATCAATCAATCCGCGTTTTTCATTCCAAGCAAGCGCATTGATCGTAAAATCGCGACGGGAAAGATCTTCTTCGATTGTATTTGCAAACTGAACTTCATCGGGATGCCGATAATCTGAATAAGAACCGTCCTCACGAAAAGTCGTGATCTCAATAGGACCACCATCAGTCAGCACAGACACTGTTCCGTGCTGTATACCTGTCGGAATCACCGAATAATGTGTAAGACTACGCATTACATCCTCCGGCTTTGCCGAAGTCGCAAGATCAACATCGAACGTTGGGCGTCCGAGAAGCGAATCGCGCAGGTAACCGCCGACAACAAAACACTCAAAACCCGCGTCTTCCAAAAGACGCATCACGGCACTCACCGATTCCGGCACCTTTATGCTTTCATTCGCCCTCATGTATCATCCTCACCCCATTCACCAACATCCTCACAGTC
>JAAZMK010000096.1 GCA_012798865.1 Clostridiaceae bacterium
AGAACTTTGGCGGCAATTTACGCTTGCTGATTGCCGGTGGAGCGGCTATCGATGAGAAGCTTCTTGAGAATATGCAGGATCTCGGTATCCACAGCATACAGGGTTACGGTCTGACGGAATGCGCCCCCATTCTTGCGCTGAATCGTGGAGATCATTACAACAACAAAGCTGCCGGATTGCCTTTGCCTGGTGTCGACGTCAAGATTCTCGATCCCGACGAGAACGGCATCGGTGAGATTCTCGGTCGCGGCGATAATGTGATGATTTGCTACTACAAAAATGAAGAAGCGACGCGCGAGGCGATCGATGAGGACGGGTTCTACCATACGGGTGACTTCGGCTAGCTCGATGAGCAATCGTTCGTGATTATCACGGGACGAAAAAAGAACGTCATCGTCGCGAAAAACGGCAAGAACGTATTCCCCGAGGAAATCGAATTTTTGCTTCAGCAGCAACCGCTCATCGCGGAAGTCGTCGTATCCGGTGTTGAGGGTAGAGACGGCGATGTGCTGATTCAAGCGGAGATCTTCCCCGACCGCGAGGCGGTCGATGAGGACCCTGAACTGAAAGGACTTCCTTTGACCGATGAACGCGTTAAGACCAAGGTGGAGGAACAGGTGCGCGAGATCAACCGCAAGCTCGTTGCGTACAAAGCTGTTCGCTCCGTCGTGTTACGCGATGAGGAGTTTCCGAAGACGACTGCCAGGAAGATCAAGAGACAATATTGATAACGGTCGGACATTGTTGCTATTCCCGTGTGAGAACAAGCGCGGAGTAACAGTCTAAACAGTTATAAAACGGAGGGGCTGATCCAAAGTGCGGAACAGCCCCTTTCCTTTTCGGCTGAAGTGAGATATCTGATATCACTTGTCAGGCTTGTAGGAATCTCTCAAAGCGACTGATCGGTTGAACACCAGCTTATCCTCGGTTGTATCGTGGCAGTCATGAATGAAGTAACCGGTCCTCATAAATTGGTAGCCGACATGCGAGCGATCCTCTTTGAGCCAAGGTTCGACATAGGCGTTCTCGATAACGGTAAGTGAGTCCGGATTCAGGAGTTCGTGGTAATCGAGTTCACTGGCATCGGGATTCTCAACGGTGAAGAGGTTGTCGTACAGGCGCAATTCAGCGTTGACCGCTGTTGCCTCGTCGAGCCAGTGGATAGTGCCTCTTATGCGCTCGCCTTCAAGGGCGGCGCCGCCCCGCGTCTCAGGATCGTATTCCGCGAGTACTTCGATGATTCGTCCGTCATCGTCCGTTTTATACCCCGTACATTCAACGATATAGCTTCCTCTCAGGCGAACTTTGTTGCCGGGGAAGAGACGGTAGTACTTTTTTGGCGGGTCGATCATGAAGTCATCGCGCTCGATCAGAAGATGGCGCGAGAAAGTCAATTCGTGTGTACCGGCTTCGGGTTTATTCGGCATGCTGTCGACGACGAACGTCTCCGTTTTACCCTCCGGGTAGTTCGTGATCGTCAGCTTGACGGGGTCGAGGACTGCCATCGCGCGAGGTGCGCGCTCATTCAAATCTTCCCTTAGACAATGCTCAAGAAATTTGATATCGACCATGCTGTCGACTTTCGAGACCCCGTTCCGTTCGCAGAAATCGCGGATGGCGCGCGGTGTGTAACCGCGGCGGCGCAATCCGGATAAGGTAGGCAAACGCGGGTCATCCCAGCCGTCAACGAGTCCTTCTTCGACGAGTGCGCGTAGCTTGCGCTTGCTCATGACAGTGTAATTAATGTTGAGCCGTGCGAATTCGATCTGTCTCGGTTTGGAGGGAACGGAGCAGTGCTCGATGACCCAGTCGTAAAGCGGGCGGTGATCCTCAAACTCAAGCGAGCAGAGCGAGTGCGTAATATGCTCGATCGCGTCCTCGAGAGGATGTGCAAAATCGTACATCGGGTAAATACACCAGTCGTCGCCCGTCCTATGGTGTGTTTCGTGTTGGATACGATAGATGACAGGGTCGCGCATGTTCATGTTCCCGGAGGTCATGTCAATCTTGGCGCGCAATGTGTAGGTGCCGTCAGGGAATTCCCCGGCACGCATCCTTCTGAACAGGTCCATGCTCTCTTCTTTGGGGCGGCTACGCCACGGACTCTCAGTGCCGGGAGTTGTCAGTGTGCCGCGTGCGATTCGTATCTCCTCGGGTGTCTGTTCACAGACGAACGCAAGGTCCTTTTCGATGAGTTCTTCTGCGTACTGATACATCTCTTCAAAGTAGTCCGACGCATAGTAGAAACGATCGCCCCAGTCATAGCCGAGCCAATGGATGTCTTCTTTGATGGCGTTGACGTATTCGATGTCCTCTTTTTCGGGGTTCGTATCGTCCATACGAAGATTGCATAGACCGCCGTACAGCTCCGCCGTGCCGAAGTCAATGACGATGGCTTTGGCGTGTCCGATATGGAGGTAGCCGTTCGGCTCGGGAGGGAAGCGCGTATGGACGGTCATCCCCTCCGTGCGTCCGCCGGGACCCATGTCCTCATCGATGAAATCGAGTATAAAATGTGAGATCTCATTGCCAGTCTCTGTTTCTTCTTTTGGCGTGATACCTGTCACGATGCCGGGAAGGCGTTTCACGTCGGAATCATGTGATGTATTCATTTTAGAATCCTCTCGTATGATTGTGTGATCCATATAGGTCGTGTGTGAATTGTCGGGAACCGGTTTATATTGGCTCCTTTGGCGGCATATATTAAGACTGTCGTCCGTTCAGAAAATCGATCGCCGCCGTAAGTCTGGCGAGCGACTCTTGACGACCGAGTATCATGGCTGTCTCCGTGGCGCCTCCCGGAGTTACTTGTTGCGCGGTGAGGGCGAGACGCAACGCCCCCATGACCTGACCTTTCTTCCGTCCTGTCTCTTCACATACCTTTCCAAGTGTTTCGGAAAGAGTCTCTTCATCCCAGACGGTGATTGCTTCTAGTGCGGGGCGCAGTTCGTTAAGGACGACGGATGCGCTGTCGGCATCGAGCTTTGCTCGTTTATTAAAAAAGAGTTCGGTCGAGTAGGGGAGCCGTTCTGTCAGAAAACGAATCATCTCAGGAATGTCGCCAAGCTTTGTCACGCGTTCCTGAAGTACCCGTGCGAGCATGTCGACATTATACCGGCGCTCACAGAACAGGGAATCGGCAATATCCTTAACCATAGCGCGCCAGCGATCGGCAGGCAATCGGCGGATATACTGTTCGTTCATCCAGTTGAGTTTATCGTAGGCGAAAACAGCCGGTGCTTTGTTAATTCTTTTGGCTGAAAATATCGTTTCCAATTCTTCAAGAGAGAAAATCTCGCGTGTCTCTTCGCCCGGCGCCCATCCGAGGAAAGCGATCATGTTGATAATCGCTTCAGGCAGATAGCCGTCAGCCAGAAGTTCGTCAAAACTCGTGGAGCCATGGCGTTTTGACAATTTTTTACCGTCTTCGCCGACGATCAGCGGCAAGTGAACAAACGTCGGAATATCCCAACCGAAAGCGTCGTAGAGGATGCAATATTTCGGTGTGGAGGACAAATACTCCGAACCTCTGACAACGTGTGTGATCTCCATCAGGTGATCGTCGATGACGTTCGCAAAATTATAGGTTGGATAACGGTCTGACTTGATAAGGATCTGATCCTCAAGTTCTTTATTCATGACAGTGATGGTGCCATAGACTTCATCCGTGAACGATGTCTCGCCCTCAAGCGGCATCTTCTGACGGATGACGTGCGGTTCGCCCGAAGCGACGCGACGAGCTGCGACGGCGGGATCCAAATCGCGACAGTGGCGGTCATAACCGATAAACTCCGTCTCTTCATCTTCCCGCATATCGGCTAGGCGCTCAACTGAGCAAAAACAAGGATACGCATGACCGGTCTCGATGAGCTTATTTGCGTATTCGCCGTACAAATGAAGTCGCTCGCTTTGAACGTATGGACCGTTCGGACCGCCGATGTCAGGTCCTTCATCGTGGTGGAGACCGCAGATATCGAGCGTGCGATAGATGGCCTCAACAGCCCCTTCAACATACCGCTCGCGATCCGTATCTTCGATGCGCAGGAGAAATTTTCCTCCTTCAGAGCGCGCGATCAAATATTCGTACAGGGCGGAGCGCAGGTTGCCGATATGCATGATACCTGTCGGACTGGGTGCAAAACGTGTTTTAGTAACCATTGTCTTCAATAACACCCTGAAAAGTGTGTTTGCCTCCTTATGAATCGCATACGACGAATGAAACCTTTTGACTCGCATGCCGGCACTCAATATTATGCCGATTCGCGATCCTTTCAATGATATCATAGATGCGCGGGATACCTGCTGATTGAGCGGTTGTCTTGCCGTATTAAATGAAGGAAAATATAAGTCATGTTCGGATACGTGAGACCTGAAAAACCCGACCTTCTGATGCGCGACTTCGCTTTGTACAAGTCGATTTATTGTGGGCTTTGCAAAGTGATCGGAAAGCGAATCGGTCAATTGCAACGTTTTACGGTGACTTACGATATGACGTTTCTGTCGCTCCTGCTACTCGCTTTTTCAACGGTTGAACCTGTCGTCAAATATGAAGGGTGTGTCTTGAACCCTTTCAAAAAGAAAGCGATTGTAGCAGAACATCCCGTCTTGGACTATGCGGCAGATCTGTCATGCATTTTCGCATATGAATCGATGAAAGACGACGCCAAAGACGAAAAGCCGATCCGAGGGCGTGCGCTATCGCTTCTCCTTCGTCGCTCCGCGAATAAGGTCGCCCGAGAGCGACCGGCATTGGTATCTTACATCCGCGAAAAGTTGTCACAACTCGAGGCGATTGAGAAGGGGTTAACGATTCACGATCCGACCGATTGTTTCGGAGACATCTTGGCGCGCCTGTTTAAGGATGGCTTCGATATGCTCGTGGCGTCCGAG
>JAAZMK010000161.1 GCA_012798865.1 Clostridiaceae bacterium
ATTTCCTTGATCATGTCTGAGAAGACACTGTCGTAATCGTAGACTGAAATGGTTCCAGTGCCTATGTTGTAATAGTAAGCTTGCAGGTTCAAATCACCTGCCTCGACTCTCTTGCGTACAAACTCATACGTCATAAGGTTGTCAAGTTGCTGAACGGCATTCAGCTTCTCGAGCATGATGATTTTGTCTTCTTCTTTCATGTCAGGGTATCGATAATCAATGTAGTCCGATATCGTGATGCTTTGGGAAATCCATTCTGCTGTGTAAGGCAGTTTTTCTTTATATTTCTCGAGGTTTCTGATGGCTGCGCAGCCGCCACAATTCGAGTGTCCGCAAACGATTAAGTTTTCAACGCCGAGAACGATAACGGCGTACTCGATGGCAGAGACGACGGAAGGGTGAGTATCAGGCTCCTCTTCTCTCGGTACGATATTTGCGACGTTTCTAATCTGAAAAATCTCTCCCGCATGAGCTTGGAACAGTGTTTCGGCATCGACCCTGGAATCCGAGCAAGCGATAAAAAGTGTATGAGGATGTTGCTGTTCCTTTATCGTCGCGTAGAAGTCTTTATTAAATTCATATTCCATCTCTTTGAACTCTTCGATCCTTCTCTTTAGGTCCATATGTTCCTCCCTGATGATCGGTATAATTTAGTATTTTAGGTTAGTATTTGATGCATACTCTTGAATATCGTCTTGCAAGATGTAAGCGCTATTAATTCATCTAATGTGCCATATTCAAGAGTCGTAAAATGTGCGAATAGCGTGCTGCCATGCCGGTTCTACCTCGCCGTTCTCGCAAAAAAAGTGGACGAAGCAAGGTCGTAAACCTGTCTAAATTTTACACTACAAGCGTTTATATTGAAAGTTACGATCCTTGATTGTCGCTTCATCCGGTATTGAGGCATGATTTAACGAATCAAACAGCGACATCATCAAGTCTTGAGTATGGATTGGGAATGATCAAAAACCGTTAGACACGAGACAAAAGCAACTATCACGGTATATTATTTATGTAAGTGTACAGTAGCGGGTGAGGTGTTCTGAATTGAAGAGAAATAGTGCGGATTGCATCAGTTGCAAAGTGTATAAGTGTAAAAAAGGCGAGAAAGATCACTTGCCTTCATTCTGCCCGATGAATGATGGCTCAATCTATGAAGAGGCGGCATTGTTGCTTGAGAAACATAGAGAGTTTTTTGTGAATTGTTCCGTCATCGAGAAAAAAGGATATGGTGTTTGGCCTAGGGCGAGAGAGATCATCGAATTTATCAAAGCGATGAATTTCAAAAGAATAGGCTTGGCTTTTTGCAGCGGATTTCAGAGAGAAGCCAAGATGCTTTCCGAAATCTTTAAAGAACATGGGATCGAGCTAATCGGCGTTATGTGTAAAACAGGCGGAACCGATAAGTCAGTTGCGGGAATTCCTGAAGAATGCAAGCTCAAACCCGGTCATTTTGAAGCTCACTGCAATCCGATTGCACAGGCATTGGTGTTAAACAAAGAAGAAACGGAATTTAACATCATCTTGGGTCTTTGTGTTGGTCATGACTCTCTATTCATGAAGTATTCGGAAGCCTTATGTACAACCTTGGTTACAAAGGACAGGGTGACAGGACATAATCCTGTTGCAGCCTTATATTTGAAAGATTCGTATATGAAATCAAAGTTGGGGCTGTAAATGTTAAAGTAGTCTCATGCGAATACTTCGTGATTTGTATTCATTAACTTTTTTTCGGGGGTACCATCGATGAAAGTAACAGGGAAATCACCAACACCGAAAGCTAGTCGTTACTTTACGGATAGAAAGCAACCTCTAGAAATTTTTTGGGAAAAATACAACATCTATCAGCAACGTATGGAAAAAGACGCTCCCAATATTAGCGTGTTGATGTATTACGGAATGGAAGGTATAGGAAAAAGTGCCTTAATCGCAGAAATTATTTCAGAGATGAAGGAGAAACTGACTAACCCCCAATTTGTGTACTATGACTTCAATATTAAACAGGATAAGAGAGGTGTATTGGAGAGAATCCGGAATATTCTCGTCAATGATTATGAGTACTCTTTCCCTCTTTTTGATTTAGCTTTATACAATTATGCACAGAAAATCGGCGAGGATGTTACATCTTCAGACATTCAGCCTTTTTTAGGCGGGAGCAAACTATTATCGACTATGCTGGATCTGGCAGGAAAGATTCCTGCTGCGGGTGTTGTGACCACGTTAACGAAATATGCAGATTTGGGATTTTCTATAATTAATGAATTGCTGGGTAAGCATAAGCGCGAATTGATAGAAATCGAGCTAAAAGATCCCACCGCATTATACGCCTACCTGCCATCTCTATTCGCACAGGATTTGGCAGAAAACTTGGAGCATAACCGGCAACCGTTGGTCATTTTTCTCGATACGTATGAAAAACTTGTCAATGAAATGTTGCCTGTAGGTGAGCCGCTGAACAATGATGAATGGATTCGCGGAGACCGTGGTCTGATACCCAATATTCCTAATGTGCTTTGGGTCATCGCCGGAAGAGAGAAACTGAAGTGGGAAGCTTTCGATTCATCTTGGAGTAAGACACTTGAACAACATCTTTTAGGTTCGCTTACACAAAATGACAGCACACAGCTTATGCGGTCAGCGGGCATAACCGATCCGGATTTACTTGAAGGCTTATATCAATTGACCGGGGGCACGCCAGTATATTTGGACCTTTGTGTGGATCGTTATGATCACTTAAAACAAAAAAGGATAAGCTTTGAATTAGAGACGTTCGGGCAAAAC
The DNA here is from genome assembly GCA_012798865.1 of Clostridiaceae bacterium. Classification (GTDB taxonomy): domain Bacteria; phylum Bacillota; class Clostridia; order Saccharofermentanales; family DTU023; genus UBA4923. The sequence continues at coordinate 2,782 of JAAZMK010000161.1, forward strand.
GAACATGCCTTAATTGAGCGTTTTGTCCGCTTTATGGATATGTCAAAAAAGTATATTGTTCACGTTTTATCCCTGCTTGAAATATGGAATGATGAAATGATGTATATGATCGGTCCGAACGTTATACCGGATTTTTCACGGACGACCTATGAGGAAGTCAAAGAATATTCGTTTATCTCTGAATATGAAGGACTATACGTCATGCATCAGACGGTGCGAAAAGTTCTGTCGGACAGCTGCCCGATGACAACAGCTGACAGAACATTTGAAAAAGCCGTACAGTTCTGCAAAGAAAAGTTGACAGATAAAAACTTACGGGATGATATGTTTGAGCAGTATCTTCTTTGGTTTGTGCGTTTTAAGATGAAAGTCATTAAACAGAGCGACGTGATCACCTTTTTCGAAGATGAGCTTTTAGAACATTTCGTTCAATTACTAGATATAGGTAAGATTGAAACAGCGGAAAAACTATTAAACCTTATATTCTCTGCCATAGAAAAACAGTCGGAAGCATATGCGTATCTCATGCTCAGAATGTCAGATGTAAAGAAATCAGCGGGTGACTTTGAACAGTCCTTGAAATATGCCATGAGAAGCAAGAACCTTTACGCTGATTTGAAAGGGACAGAGCATTTAGCCTATCTAAATGCTCTAAAGCACTACGGGGTTGCATTATTCAATACAGGGAACGATAAACGTTCATCAGAGATTTTTAATCATTTGTTGAAGAAACGAGCAGAAATCCAAGGGGAGAACCACCCTGATACTATTGGAGCCATGCATCATGTGGCAAATAGTCTTTCTGCTTTAGGTAAGAATGAAGAGGTTCTGAAGATTAGGGAAGAAGTTCTATCTAAGCGCATGGAAATATTGGGAGAGGATCACCCCGACACAGTATCCGCCATGCATCATTTGGCAAGTAGTCTTTCTGCTTTAGGTAAGAATGAAGAGGCGCTGACAATTAATTATGAATTAGTATCGAAGCGCAAAGAGATGTTGGGGGAGGATCACCCTGACACCATATCGGCAAAGCGTTATTTGGCGTTTAGTCTCTCTGGACTGGGGAAATATGAAGAGGCAAAAGAATTATTCGAAGAAGTTCTATCTTCGAGTAGAGAGATTTTTGGCGTGAATCACCCCGATACTCTAGGTGCCATGCAACATATGGCCAACAGTCTCTTTTTGTTGGGCGAATACGAGGAGACTCTAAAAATCAGAGAAGAAATTTTATCTAAGCGTAAAGAGTTTTTTGGGGATAATCACCCCGATACGCTTGCTACAATGCAGCATATTGCCAACAATCTCTTTTTGTTGGGTAAATACGAAGAAGCTCTTAATATTCACGCAAACGTTTTGTCTAAGCGTAAAAAAATACTGGGAGAGAATCACCCCGATACTATATCCGCAAAACGTTATTTGGCATTCAGTCTAGCGGCTTTATGCAGAGAAGAAGAGGCAAAAGATTTACTCGAAGAAGACTTCTCGAGAAGCAGAGAAGTATTGGGAGAGAATCACCCTGACACGATAAAAGCAAAAGAACTGGTGGAGATGGTAACAGAACTAAGAAGTTAAATGCTGATAGGATATCACGGTTCTTTGCGTCGGTCATGACTCTCTATGCATGAAGTATTCTGAAGCCCTATATAAAAAACCCTAGTGACAAAGGATGGGATGAAGGGACACATTTCCGTAGCGGCTTTGTATTTGAAAGATTCCTATATAAAATCAAGGTTGGGGCTGTAAATGATAAAGCAGTCTCATGCGATTGCGTTGCGCATTGCGATTCGCATTCATAAATCATTTTATCGGGAGGGTCATCAATGAAAATTGAAAGGAAATCATCGACAACCGAAGGCAAATCGGATCTTTACGAATCGTGAGAAACAGCTTGAGATTTTTTGGAATCAATATAAGACCTGCCAGGAAAGCATGAAGACGGGCGATCCCGATATTAGCGTCTTGATGTATTGCGGAATTGGAGGTATTGGTAAGAGCGCTTTAATTGAAAAAATCATTTCAGAGATGAAAGAGAAGCTGTCTAATCCACAATATGTATACTACGACTTTAACGTCGAGCAGGATAAGAGGGGCGTTTTGAAGAGTCTTCGTAATCATCTCGTTAATGATTATAAGTTTTCTTTTCCGCTATTTGATTTAGCATTATACAATTACGCACAAAAAAATGGCGAGGATATTGCTTCTTCGGAAATTCAGCATTTTATCAATAGCAGTGTTTTTTTAACTACTGTGCTGCATCTCACGGAAACGATTCCGGCTGTGAAAGTTTTAACCACACTGACGGAATGTGCTGATTCGGGCATACCTATGGTTGAAAATTTGCTGAACAAGCATAGGACCGAATTGGTGCAAATCGAGCGAAAATGGCATGCAGAATTGTACGAGTACCTGCCTTATTTGTTTGCCCAAGATTTGACGGATAATCTGGCTCATAATCAACAACCGTTGGTCATTTTCCTTGATACCTACGAAAAACTTGTCAATGAAATGTTGTCCATAGGAGAACCTTTGAACAATGATGCGTGGATTCGCGGCGATAACGGACTGATACCCAATATTCCTAATGTGTTCTGGGTCATCGCCGGAAGAGAGACATTGAAGTGGGAAGCTTTCGATTCAGCTTGGAGTAAGTCACTTGAACAACATCTTTTAGATTCGCTTACACAAAATGACAGCACACAGTTTTTGCGGTCAGCCGGCATCACTGATCCGACTTTACTTGAAGGTCTATATCAGTTAACTAAAGGTACGCCGGTATATTTAGATCTTTGTGTGGACCTTTATGAGCATCTGATAGAAAGAGGGGAAAAGCCTGAGCTGGAGATGTTCGGTCAAAACGATCGGGCGTTAATTGAGCGTTTTGTTCGCTGTATGGACGACTCAAAAAGGGACATCGTATACATCTTATCCCTGCTAGAGATTTGGGATGATGCGATGGTGTATGCGATCGGGGAGAACGTTTTGCCGGATTTTTCATGGACGGCATACGGGGCAGTCAAAGATTATTCGTTTGTCGCTGATCATGAAGGACTATACATCATGGATCGGACAATACGAGAAGTTTTGGCAGATAACTGCCCGATGATCATCGTCGATAGAACACTTGAAAATGCCATACAATTGTGCAGAGAAATGCTGGCAAACGAAGACTTATCGGAAGAAATGCGCGAGCGGTACTTGCTTTGGTATGTGCGTTTTAAGATACAAGCTGTTTCGCAAGGCGGCGTGATCATCTTTTTCAGTGACGAGATTCAGAATTATTTCGATCGGTTAATTGATAAAGGCAAGATTGAAATAGCAGAAACACTTTTGGGCATCATCTTGCCTCATATAGAAGAACAGTCGGAAGCGTATGCGTATTTAATTCTTAGAATGGCATATGCGAAGAGAGCTGCTGGTGATTATGCGTTGGCTTTGAAACTTGCAGAGAAAAGCAAGAACATATATGCGGGTTTGAGAGGGACGGAAGATGTCGAATATCTGAATGCCCTTAAGCATTACGGGGTTGCCTTATTTGATACGGGGAACTTTCAACGTTCATTCAAGATCTTCGATTACATAGTGAGTAAACGAGAAGAAATCCAAGGAAAAAACCACCCGGATACCATCGACGCATTGTATTTTTTGTCTGCCAGTCTCCGCAGATTAGATCACTATGAAGAGGCGCTTTTAGTCAGCGAAGATGAATTATCGAGGCGTTCAGCGATAGCAGGCGACAATGACCCCCACACCATATCTGCCATGGAAAATGTGGCGTTGATTCTCTTCTCATTAGGCAAGAATGAAGAAGCTCTAAAGATTCAGGAAGAAGTTTTATCTAAACGCATGGCTATACTGGGCGCCAATCATCCGGAAACGCTTGATACAGTGGAAGTAATAGCAAATATCCTCTCTGCTTTACGGTGCCATAAAGAGGCTCTGATAATTAGGAGTGAATTATTGTGTACGCGAAAGGAGATATGGGGAGAGAATCATCCCGATACTGTAACTGTCATGCAGAATATGGCAAAAAGTCTTTTTTCGCTCGGTGAGTTCAAAAAAGTTCGGGAAATTCAGGAAGAGATTCTCTCAAAGCGCAGAGAGATATATGGAGATAAACACCTCGATACCATAAGCACCATGCGGGGTATGGTGACGATTCTCTCTACATTAGGTGAGTACGAAGAAGCTCTGAAAATACAGGAAGAAGTTCTATCAAAGCGTAGAGAGATATTTGGAGACAAACACACCGATACCATAAATGCCATGCGGGGTATGGTAGACATTCTTTCTTCACTAGGTAAATACGAAGAAGCTGTAAAAATTCAGGAAGAAGTTTTATCTAAATCTAAAGAGGTACTGGGAGAGAATCACCCCGACACCATATCCGCTATGCGCAGGTTGGGGTTCAGCCTCTATTCATCGGGCAAGTGTGCAGAGGCAAAAGTAATATTTGAAGAAGCCCTCTCTAGGAGTCGAGAGACATTCGGCGAAGACCACCTTGACACGAAAAGCGCAAAAAGATTGGTAGAATTGATAACAATATTAGGAAGTTAAATGACACGGAGAAGAATATGAGCAACCAAGTCAACAGCGCAAACTTAGGTTTTGAAAAAGAAATTTTCGCTGCGGCCGATAAATTGCGTGGGAATATCGACGCGGCCGAGTATAAAAACGTCGTCCTAGGTCTCATCTTCCTCAAATACATTTCCGATAGTTTTGAAGATAGGTATCAAGAGCTGGTTGAAGAAGGAGAGGGATTTGAGGAGGACAGAGATGAGTACCTTTATAAAAATATATTTTTCGTTCCTAAAGAAGCCAGATGGGATTTCATAGCTTCAAAGGCGATGATGCCTGACATTGGTCAAATCATCGACAATGCAATGGTCGCCATCGAAGAAGAAAACGATCGACTAAACGGTATTCTACCGAAAAACTATGCCAGACCGGAATTAGATAAAAGACGCCTCGGCGAGGTTGTCGATCTGTTTAACAATCTCAAGCTTAAAGAGCATGGTGATTCTAAAGATATTCTCGGGCGCACATATGAATATGCCTTAGCGCAGTTTGCTTCTTTGGAAGGTAAGAATGCCGGTGAATTCTATACACCTTCAAGTGTCGTAAGAACTCTTGTTGAAATCCTGCAACCGTATGAGGGGCGTGTATACGACCCATGCTGTGGCGCGGGAGGGATGTTCGTACAGTCTGCCAAGTTCGTTGAGAACCATCAGAGACGTGTCAGCGAGCTGTCGATCTTTGGTCAGGAGTCAAACGCCAACACATGGAAATTGGCACAGATGAACTTAGCGATCCATGCGCTAGAGGGTGACTTAGGGTCAGGACACGCAGATACGTTCTTCAATGATTTGCATCCGACGATGAGAGCTGACTTTATCCTAGCCAATCCTCCTTTTAACATGAAGGATTGGGGCGGGGATAGACTTGTAGAAGATGCTCGATGGAAATACGGACTTCCACCAGCTGGAAATGCCAACTACGCTTGGATGCAACACATGATCTATCATCTATCGCCAAAGGGGAAAATGGGCTTAGTCTTAGCCAATGGATCCCTGTCAGCGAGCGGTAGGGAAGGTGAAATAAGGGCTAACATTATTAAGGATGATCTCGTTGAATGCATCATCGCCATGCCGGATAGACTCTTCTATTCAACGGGCATTTCAGTTTCTCTATGGATTATCAATAAAGACAAGAAGCAAAAGGGGAAGACGCTCTTCCTCGATTGCAGAAACATTGGTCACATGATCGATAGAGCTCACAGGGATCTGTCTAATGAAGACATAGATAGGGTCGCCGGAACGTATAAGGATTTTGTTGACGGAAAGGATGTGCAAGAACTTGGGTTTGCCCATGTGGCGGATTTGGAAGAGATAAAAGAGAACAACTTTGTCCTCACTCCCGGAAGATATGTAGGTTTAGAAGAAGTAGAAGATGACGGTGAGCTCTTTGAGGAAAAGATGGAGAGACTGACGAGTGAGTTAAGTGAACTCTTTGAAGAATCTCACAGGCTTGAAGCGTTGATTAAAGAGCAGCTTGGGGAGATCGGGTATGGAGTATAAGATATCCGACGTTATACTTGAATCGGGGAGCGGTGCAACACCATCACGGAAATTTCCTGAATACTATGGCGGTAATATTTTATGGTTAAAAACAAAAGAACTTAATGATGGTAGGGTTTATGACACTGAAGAGAAAATCACCGACAAAGGTTTTGCGAACTCTTCTGTTAAACTTTTTCCGATTAATACTGTTACAATTGCTATGTATGGTGCTACGGTTGGCAAATTAGGCATCCTAAAAAAGGAAATGACTACTAATCAAGCATGTTGTAACTTAGTAGCTAATCCTGACAAATGTGACTATCGTTTTTTGTTTTATTACTTGCTCAATAACAGAAAAGCAATTGTTTCGTTAGCTAATGGAGCGGCACAGCATAATATTAATCAACAGATTGTTAGGGATTTTCCTTTTCCCGTCATTGATCTCGCTGTTCAGCAACGTGTTGCAGGATTAATATCATCTTTCGACCATAAAATCGAACTCAACAACAAAATAATCGCCAACCTAGAAGCCCAAGCCCAAGCCATATTCAAATCTTGGTTCGTTGACTTTGAACCGTTCCAAGACAGAGCATTCATTGAAAGCGAGTTGGGATTGATTCCGGAGGGGTGGATGGTATCAACTATAGGAAGAGAATTTGATATAGAATATGGCAAAAATTTACCTACGAAACACTTATCGGAGAAAGGATACCCGGTTTTTGGAGGCAATGGGCAAATTGGGTTTTATAAAGAATATTTGTATGAAAAACCTAGAATATTAGTTTCCTGTAGAGGTGCAGCTTCTGGAAAAGTGGGATTATCAAAGCCATATTCTTATGTAACAAACAATTCATTGGTTTTCAATGAAAAAAGAGAAGAATATTTCTATTACTTTAAATATATGTTCAACGGTATACAATTTGAAAATTATGTAACAGGCTCTGCGCAACCACAACTTACTATCGCAAACTCAAAGGATATAAAAATACTAATCCCAAAAAAAGAGATAGCTATAATGTTTAACATTATTATTGGATCATATTTCACCAACCAATTAACTTTATCGGAACAAAACCGAACCCTCGCCCAAATTCGAGATATGCTCCTCCCCAAACTCATGTCCGGTGAAATCGACGTAAACAACATAAAGATAGATTCAGAGGAAATCGGTCATGTCTGACATCTATTTTGAAGAAGGACTCGAGAATGTCTTTATAGACTTCATTGAAAGCTTAGGCTATACCTATGTCCCTCATCAGACGATCGTCAGGGACAGCATGAAGTCGCCGATCGCTTCAGAAGTCTTTGAGGAATCCCTTCTCAGAATAAACCCCGATCTTCCTGAAGAAGTGATCGAACAGACCATCTATCAGGTGAAGAACATTGACGCCGGCCTGCTCGCCACCAGAAACGAAACCTTCTTCGAGTATCTTCAAAATGGGATGGAGATATCGCATTACACCGACGGCAGGTTAAAGACTGAGAGAGTCCATCTCATCGATTATAAGGACATCGGTAAAAACTCATTCATCGTTACAAATCAACTGACCATCAAGGGCAAAGACACGAAGAGACCGGACATCATCTTGTATGTGAATGGAGTTCCCTTAGTCGTGATCGAGCTCAAGTCCATGACATCGGCGATGAGTGATGTCTCGAGCGCTTATCGACAGATCAAGAATTACCAGGTCGATATTGAGGAACTGTTCGTTTACAACGCTTTCAACATTATCTCTGACTTCACGACGACGAAAGTCGGTACCATTACGGTCAATGAAGCTTGGTACAAAGAATGGAAATCGATCGACGGTTCCTATGAGTCGACGCAATATGCCGACTATAAGACGCTCCTTGAAGGCGTTTTAGATAAAAGACGTTTCTTGGATATTGTTAAAAACTTCATTCTATTCGAGCATAAAGATGACGGGATCAACAAGATACTCGCGCAATACCATCAATACTTCGCCGTCCATAAAGCCGTTCAATCGACAAAGGACGCCATGGCGAAGGGAGATGGTCGAGGAGGTGTATTCTGGCATACGCAAGGATCGGGCAAATCGTTGTCGATGGTCTTCTACGCCGCCTATCTGACGAAGGAATTGAAACAGCCGACATTCGTCGTTCTGACCGATCGAAACGACTTGGATGACCAGCTCTATGGGCAGTTCTCTCGAGCGAAAGAGTTCTTAAGACAGACACCTATTCAGGCGCAGTCGAGGGTCCATCTTCATGAATTGTTGGACAACAGGACGTCAAACGGCATCTTCTTTTCAACCATGCAAAAGTTTGCAGAATCAGAAGAACCTCTCACCGATCGAAACGATGTCATTGTCATCGCCGATGAAGCCCACCGCTCGCAATATGGATTGCGAGAGAAGATAAGCCTCGATGGCCAAGTCCAAAGCGGCATGGCTCGACTCGTCAGAAAATCTTTGCCAAATGCTACGTACATAGGATTCACGGGGACGCCCATCAGTATGAACGACAAAGATACGCAGGAAGTCTTCGGTCAATACATTGACGTATATGATATGAGCCAGTCGGTTGAGGATGGCGCGACAAAGCCCATCTATTACGAAAACCGTGTTGTCAATTTGGGTTTAAAAGAGGACATATTGAGAGAAATCGATCGTAAGTACGATGAGTTATCCGAGTTTGCCAATGAGACGGACATTGAGGCAAGTAA
>JAAZMK010000097.1 GCA_012798865.1 Clostridiaceae bacterium
CCTTCTTGCATTGCCATTACTTTAGCATAGCGGAACAGAAGTATTATATTTTTCAGCTTATCCCTCAACTACACTTCTTCAGCTTAATCTTCCATTACATGATGTCAAAGCTTACTGTTCCCTACTCTTGGATCGATTCGTTCTGTACCTGGCTCGTAACTTCATCCAGTTTGGCAACCTTTTCCACCTGTTCCGGTACGACAGTACTCTTAGATGCGGCGGTCAGTGCTGCTCTCTTCTGTTTCTTCCTGCGTCGGACGAACCATATGATGAGAAGAATGAGTGCGATGAACACGATGACGGGCGCCGCGTAGACGAGGAAGATGAGAAAGTACTGGAATCCGAGTGCGATTCCGATGCCGATCTTTTTGATGCCGTTTTTCATCAGGTAGCCGACGTCGGACCACTTCATCGTCTTCAACGTCACGTCCGGCTTGGCGACGGTTGGGTCTTCCTCCATGCGGATCGTGATGCTGATGTGCGATTCTATCGTCAGGTAATCGAGCAGACGTAGACGACCTTTCGCGCTCTCGAGTTCGACCGTCAGTTCGTCGATACGGTATTGAACTTGGAGCGTCTCCTCGATTGTCGTCGCATTCTTCAGAAGAGTCCGATAGTGTTCAATTAACTTCTCGGTCGATTCGATGCGGAGTTTCGTGTCGTAATAATCTTCCGTCACTTCGGCGCTTGTGACCGATTGTAATTCAATCTTCGTTGCGCTCTCCCCCGCGTGTTCCATGAAATCGGTCAGCTTGCCGTATGGGACGGCGACTTGCATCGTGATGGTCGTAAACGTTTCGCCGACGTTCTGCTCATAGGAGACAACGCGCCCTCCGAGGCTTGCAGCCAGATCTGACAGCGATTTGAATGTTTTGTCGACGTCGACGCTCCTGAGGGTGAGGTAGCCGTTCTCGATGAATTTGCGTTCATAGACACCGGGCAAAGGCGAAACATTAGGCTCCTCTTTGATGTCGGGAACGACATTCTCGAAGTCCTTGCCGTAGTTTGCGTCACCCGGGGCTTCCCAATCGTCAAGTCTTTCGTTACTTCCGATGTCTGAATTGACCGCAGAACATCCGACAAACAGCATCGAGCCGATTAGAAGGAATATTGCGATTGCTAGACGAATGTGATGCTTTCTCATTTTCTGTCTAACTGTCATCTCGTTCGGTCTTCGATTCGATTATGACAGCTTCCTCCATTCTTGAGTGATTATGAGTTCGTCACCCTATTAGACGATACAATTTACTTTTGGTTACGAGGAAAACTTCATCTTTATGGGGGTGGTACGGGCAAGTTTTTACAGGATGGGCAAGCGCTTACCTTCCATAACTTCACGCTGTATCGTTGCCAACGCATCAGGTTGAAGAATTATCCTCAGGAAATCGTCGACACGATAATTATTGGTGCTCGTCAGTACGACGGCGCGCGTCAGCTCTGCAAGATCCAACTCGAACGGAATCTCGTGCAAATCGAGCGGAGGTATGTTAAGGACGAAGTCCATGACATCGCGATTGAAAACAAATGCGTCGATATGACCCATCGCCGTCGCCGTCGGCATCTTGGTAAAGTGAATATCTATGAAATCGGTCTCCCCCTTCTCGACGCGATCACTAAATATGCGCTTCGTCACAATCGCATGGTCCGGTGAGTTCGAATCGATACCAACGCGTTTCGCATCTTCTACCCTGCAGCCTACTCTCGTGACGATTGTATACCCCGATAGAAAGCTGAACGGCTCAAGCGTGATCGCGTTCTCGATTTGATCCTCATATTGTCGCAAGATCAGATCCGCGGCGCATTTGCTCGCCAGGACGAAATCATACTGATTCGCAAGAAGCCCCTGTACCCGGCGGAGAGAGCCCTGTAAATAAGCAAGGCTGAGCGGAACCTTCGCTTCTTCAAACGCTGTATAAACGGATGAGGCGAGCGCCTCTTGGCGTCTCGTGCGTGAAATCGCCCCCGCCCCCGTCACATGATGCCAGTCGGCCTCGTACCAAAGAATATCTCTATCTCGACCCTTGAGGAAACTACCCAAGACACCGCGTTTTTCAATCGAAACAGCTCCTGAATTTTCCAATCTTGAAAGAGCTTTTTGCACAGTACCGCGTGAGACGTCGAACAAGTCGACGTAGTCGTCAACTGTTCGCATGCGATCGCCTAGATCGAGTAAAATAGCCTCGCGTGCAATGGACATCGTCACAAGGTCGACTCTGTTGATCTTGCGAAAACGCGAACGGGGTTGTCCGATATTCTTTTGTTCCATGATCCCTACTGCTGAGCTCCTTATAACAAAATGTTATTCAGACTTGAAATGACCAAATTCACCTAACTTTTTGAATAAATCCTTGTTTTTCAAATAGATTTTCTTGTAGATATCATGGTAGATGCGTTCATATATCTCCACGTTCTGC
>JAAZMK010000098.1 GCA_012798865.1 Clostridiaceae bacterium
ACGCGGCAAACAGGTTCGATCCGCGGCGTGGACCGCGGGACAGCATTCTACAAGGACGATCACAAGGTGAGCAATCACCGAAGATAGATAAAAACAGTAACAACACACAAAAGGAGAGAGAATATGGATCTTAAAGGAACAAAAACCGAGGCAAATCTGCAGGAAGCATTTGCCGGCGAGTCTATGGCACGCAACAAATACTCATACTACGCCGCGAAAGCGCGCGAAGACGGCTATGAGCAGATTGCTGACTTCTTCGAGGAGACGGCGAGAAACGAAATGGAACACGCCAAGCTCTGGTTCAAGCTGCTTAACAACGATGAGATTCCGGGCACGCTCGAGAACTTGGCTGATGCCGCGGCGGGCGAGCGCTACGAGTGGACTGAGATGTACGATACTTTTGCAAAAGAAGCCGAAGAAGAAGGTTTTAAGCGTATCGCTACACTTTTCCGCATGGTCGCCGCCATCGAAAAACATCACGAGGAGCGCTACAACCGCCTGAAGGCGAACATCGAGGAAGGCGCAGTCTTCGAGCGCGAGGACGCGGAGACTGCATGGATCTGCGCCAAATGCGGTCACATCCACGTCGGCAAGAAAGCGCCCGTCATTTGCCCCGTTTGCAAATACGAACAAAAGTATTTCCAACTCGTTGCCACGAACTATTAAGCCGATTCATAGATCTTCGCAAGACGAAGCAGACCGTGTGCGGATAATCCGAAACCGCCTTGCCTTTCGTTAAGAAAATCGTCGAGCGAAGCCGACCATGCGCGGATAATCCGCTCGACTTCCCCGATGGGATCGTCGGATTGTCCGCTTTTCTTTTCGCATCGTGAATAACAGAGAGCGCCGAAAATCATGCTATGATTTAGACAAAACTGAAAGGTGCGGTGAGCATGAGAAAGCTGTCGAGAAAAAACGCAAGTCTCTGGGTATCGCTGATGACTTTTTCCGCAGGCTTTATCAACGCGGAAACACTGCTCGGACCGGCTTTCACCTCATCGCATCACACAGGAAATCTCACGCAGTTAGCCGCTGCGCTCAAAAACGGGCGATGGACGCTCGCTCTCACTTATCTCGGCATGATTGTCGCCTTTTTTATGGGGTCTACCATAGCCGGAATGCTTTTCTATCAATGCGAAATCGGACACTCGAAACGCTACGGTTATTTCCTGCTTATGAGCGGAACGCTGTATGCTCTTATGTCGTTCACCCTTCCAAGCGAGTTGCTCCTCATCCCGTGCTTTTTTGCCGCGTTGTCGCTCGGCATACAGAACGGCATCTTGCTGAACTACCACGGTGTAACGACGCGCACGACACACATGACAGGCTATCTCACCGATGCCGGCATCGAGTTGGGCAAGAGACTCCGAGGCGCCCAAACGGAGCGATGGAAATTACCGTATCTCACGTTGCATATTCTGATCTATGTCGTCGGCTCAGTCGTCGGCGCGCTGACACGCCATACGCTGTTCTGTTACACCATAACTGTCGCCGGGGCGATACAGATCGTATGCGGAATAATTTACTTCGCGATAGTCATTCCCGAACATAAAAGGAATCATGCCGGAGACGGCACATAGGATACAATCATGTCAGCAATTTTCATTTATAATTGCAACTGACATGCAATAACGTGCACAGTCCACATCATTTTGAACAATCGGCGCACAGGAGAGCGCCATATTCTAAGGAGGGTAACATGTACAAATTAGATGCTTTGCAATATCCGTACGACGCGTTAGAGCCGGTCATCGACCAAAAAACAGTCGAAGTGCACCACGGCAAACACCACCAGACTTACGTCAACAATCTCAACAAGGCGATTGAGGGGC
>JAAZMK010000019.1 GCA_012798865.1 Clostridiaceae bacterium
AGAAGGCTGTTGCTCTATCCAACTGAGCTATATGCCCATAAAACAGTTTCCGGAAGTATGGAGCGGGTGAAGAGAATCGAACTCTCACGGTCAGCTTGGAAGGCTGATGTTCTGCCACTAAACTACACCCGCAGAATTCCGGAAACCTTAGATATGATACAACAGGTATTGACTTTTGTAAAATACGAATTAAAGCAACTGAAAGCGAGCGGTCAGCGCAAACGGACAGACAGCAAACAGACAGATAAGGACAGACAAACAGACAGACAGACAGCAAACAGACAGATAAGGACAGATAAATCAGTTCAATTAGCTCAATCAATCAAGTTCAATCAGTTCAATCGAGCAATTCAATCGGATGAGAATGCATTAGAATTCCTAGTCGCCAGCTTCAGGCGATAACAAAAGCGATTCCGGCACAAAGCCAACGCGATCATCAGCTGTCCTGATCATAACCCAACCGTCTTTCGGATACGTCAACTGGACAACGTGCTCACCACGACCGACGGTTGCCACCAGAACGTCGCTATTTGGCGCCGCAACGATGCGCAAGCTGCTCGCACGCACCTCCACATCAATCTCAAAATCGATCTGCGGTTGATCACTAGTGTCAAAAGTAGACACTTTCGGCATTTCGCTTTGATTTGAATCAGAATCGCCGCTCTCCCCTCGTAGTGAAACGAAAATCGCCACGAGGATGACTAGAATAATGAGCAAAATGACAAAGTACGCAAGAATGGAAAGTCCTCGTGATGACGGAATCAGATTCATTAGTCGACGATTTGCACCGGCGATGCGATTGCGAAAACCGCCGAAATTCCAATCCTTAACACGGTCAAGCCACGTTACTTTACGACCGTACGTCTCGGCAATCTCATCCTTCGAACGACGGGAACGCGATCGTATATCCGATTCAATGATGTCTACTTTGTCAGGACCGTATACGCCTTGACGTCCTGAATGAGTCGTAAACCGGGGCGGTTTCGGCAGGTTTAGTTCCTCATAAGTTTGAACCTCTGATCGCATCCTGTATTGCTCGAGTTCAGGCGGCAAAATAAGCACGTTGCCATCAATTAAAGGTACTACCTTGGACCACCTAATCATGCGAAACCATTGGTCGGCACCGCCCCCTCGCGTCCGTCGACCGGCTGCTCGCCCTCTAAAGTCAGCACTAAGGGCTTCAGGCTCAGGCTCAAGTTTTTGAATCTGTGCGGAAAACCATGTTTTATCAGACAGATACCCGTAGTTCGACGCCAATCGCATCAGCTCCGTCATCGCAACATTGACTTGACGGATATCCATAAACATCGACTCAAGATCGGCACAATCGAAGAGGTCGATGAAAGAAGGATCGATGATCAATAGATCATCGCCCTCGCTGGGTCTAAAAGCGTAGAAATCGAGAGGAATACCAAGCGAGAGCAACGCTTCTTGCTGAGGAGGGTACGTCGGTTGTTGGCGATAAAGACGATTTCCGCGAAGAAGATAAACGCCCTGGTCTCGGTGACTCCAGATTAGAACGCGATGCGCATCCATCATAAGAATAAAGTCAGCGTCGAGATCGCGCGACTGAACACATTGCGGAAAGCGAGCCAAACCATTGATCTGCAAATCTCTAAAAGTCATCAACCACAGTCGGAGCAGAGCCCGCGTCGACGAGACCGAGGCAGGGTCGTCACGATGCGTCAATAAGCCGGCTATCATTTGGACGCGACGATTTCCGGACATCACATAATAGCGCTGATGCTGTGATGCCAACAATCCAATATCACGGTCGTTAATCTGCAACGTCAATTCTTGACGGTCGATATCCGCTAAATGAGCTGTGAGTGTCGAGCGTATCATGATACGCGGTGTACGCCCCTTCTAGTTGAATTAATATCAGTATGGCGGTCGATGAAACCAAAATCATTCTAGCACGCTTAATGGTGTTCTTCTCGGACTATTCTGTACTCATCCTCTAAAAGTCCGAATAAAAGAAGATCGCAATAGCAGTCCCTTCTCCTCATCACTTCACGCATACGCCCTTCTTGGATAAAACCGAGTTTGCGAAATAGTTGAAGCGATGGTTCATTGTCCGGTGCAACGCGCACGGTCACGCGATGGAGTCTAAGCTCACCAAAAGCGTAATCAAGCATGAGTATGCATGCTTCTGTTGCAAGTCCCATACCGCGCACATTGACATCTGAAATCATCACACCCAATTCACCATTACCTGAGACAAAGTCGATGTCAGATATTGAGACAATGCCAATCGTCTTCCCGTCATACCTGCAGGCGAAAACGAGATTCCGCTCTCCGTCATTCCAATCCTCCATGAGGACACGAAGCTGCTCATCGTTGCGCGGCATCAATTTATCGGGAAGATAATGAAAC
>JAAZMK010000179.1 GCA_012798865.1 Clostridiaceae bacterium
AGACCGCCAATCACCGGTATTTTAGACAGGTAAGGTATGGTATACCTGGGCGACACACCGAGCTGAATCTTGTTGGTGCCTTGACCTGTGACAGCGCCTGTTATTACGCTGGACAAGAAAGAGGTCAAGGCGACGGCCAGGATGTTAATCACCACGCCGGCAATCGTCATCTTTGACTTCAGCTTGATAACCATAAGGGCATTGAGTAAAGCTAAAAGCATACCGCCCAGAATGGCTGTCAGCGTCGCGATGTAAATCAGCCAGGTTGGCGATGAGCCCATGACCGTCCGCAGAATGACGACGGTGATGGCACCCGTAAAGGCGCCAAAGCCTTGGAAACCCTCAATCGACAACATAGTGACACCGGAGCGTTCGGAGTAGATGCCGCCGATGGCCATGATAAAGAGAGGCAGGGCAAATGCCAAGCCATCTGTCATGATCTTATCGATATTCATGCTCGCTCCTCCTCTGCTTTATCCGGGTCGGTTTTGGCGTCTTGCTTGGAGCGTGACCTCCTGCGTAACCGCTGCAACGTTTCTTCAATATAGAGTCCGCTGGCGGAGAACATGAGCAGGATACCGATAATGACCGAGGCGATGTCCTTTGGCACGCCGACGTTTGAGCTCATGTAAACGCTGCCCTTTTGAAAGATGGTGACTAGGATGGAGGCAAAGAGACACCCTACGGGCGCAACGTTGCCCAAGACGGCTACGGCAATGGAGTCGTAGCCTAATGAAACAAGTTCCTTAGGCACCATGTTGTTGGCAAAGCCCAGGTAGTAAGTAACACCTGCCAGACCTGCCAGCATGCCTGACATCGCCATGGCGAGGACGACGTTGTTCCCCACGTTGATGCCGGCGTAGCGCGCACAGTCCTTGTTCAGACCTACGGCATTGATGCGGAAGCCCACAGTCGTACGATCCAGAAGGAAGCGCATGACGAAGATTACGAGCAGAGCCACGACAAGACCAACAGGGAGGTCAAAGCGGGCACCGCCCGCCTGTCCCGGAATCAATAAGCGACTCGCCTCACTGACCGGACGTGAGTTTCTCGTGACGGGGTCAGCATAGTAGGTGTTAATAAAGAAGGCAGTCACATAGCTGATAATGTAATTTAACATGATGGAAGTGACGACCTCATGGATGTTGAAACGGTGCTTCAAAAAGCCTATCAGGGCTCCCATAGCTCCACCAGCCACCAGACCGATGATAATAATAATCGGCCAAGCCAGGTACGAAGGCAAGTCGGAATAGCCGATGAGCACACTTGCCAAGAAACCAGGCAGGAGCATCTGTCCCGCCACTCCGATGTTAAACAGACCTGCCCGCATACCCATCATAACGCCGAGGGAGGCGAAGATCATGGGAGTCAGGATCGAAAGGTATGAGAAGAAATCGGTCAGGATACCTTGACCGCCGGCGTAGCGCGGCTTAAACACCAAGCCGGAACCTCTCAGGAATCCTAAGAAGACCTCGATAGGATTTTTGCCCAGGAGAAGTACGATGACCGAGGCAACGATCAGGGTCAGGGCGATGGATATGGAGGGCACCAAAAGACCTGACAGTGCAGATCTGACTCTAGAACTAAATTTATTCATTGTGTTACCCCCATCATATACTGACCTACTTCTTCTTTGGAAAGATTTTTGGCACTGTCTGTCTTAAGGATTTGACCGCGGAATGCAACACAGATCGTGTCCGCTAATGCCAAAACTTCATCAAGTTCCAAAGAGACCAGGAGGATGGCCTTGCCCTTGTCGCGCTGTTCCAAGATCTGTTGGTGAATGTTAGCGATGGCGCCGACGTCCAAGCCCCGCGTCGGTTGCACAAAGATCAAAAGGTCAGAGTCAAGCTCCACTTCACGGGCAATGATGGCTTTCTGTTGGTTGCCGCCGCTCATGGAACGCGTCGTGGTCTGGCTGCCTTGACCGCTGCGGATGTCGTAACGCTTAATAAGATCTGTCGCCTGTTGCTCAAAAGCTTCCGGCTGCAGGACGCCTTTCTTCGAAAAGGGCTCGCGGTCGAAGGTCTTAATGGCCAAGTTATCGCGAAGGGTGAGATCCATCACCAGACCGTCCTTTTGTCTGTCTTCCGGTATATATGAAATGCCCCTTGCGATGCGATCCTTAATGCTTAGGCGAGAAATCTCCTCACCTTTTAAGGAAATTGATCCCGCACTGATATGTTGCAGACCGGCGATGGCATCGGCGATGTCGACTTGACCATTGCCTGAAACACCGGCGATGGCCAAGATTTCACCCTGTCTCACGCGCAAGGACACATTGTCTACGACCTTAACTTTCTGTTCGTTATATACAGTCAAATCGGAAACGTCCAAGACCACCTCACCGAAATCGTGCTCCGTCTTGTCCAATGTGGTGTCCAATTCCTTGCCTACCATGAGGTTCGCCATGCGTTGCGTCGTCGTGGTGGCGACATCATAGACTCCTACCAATTTGCCGTGAAGCAGGATGGCGCACCGGTCAGCGACGCGCTTGATCTCCTCGAGCTTGTGGGTGATAAGGATAATCGTCTTGCCGCCCCTGCGCAACTCTTCCATGATTTCCAGCAGGTACTCGATTTCCTGCGGTGTCAGGACTGACGTAGGTTCGTCGAAGATCAAGATCTCCGCATCGCGGTACAGCATCTTTAGGATTTCAACCCTTTGTTGAGTTGACACCTGCAAGTCCTCGATCTTATCATCGGGATTTACTTCGAGACCATATTCCAGAGACAGGGCTCGGATTTTTTTAGATGCACCTTTCAAGTCCACCCAGGACAGAGGTCCAAGGCGTTTCAAAGGTTCGTCCCCCAGGACGATGTTTTCGGTGATCGTGTAGTTTGAAACCAGCTTGAAGTGCTGGTGGACCATGCCGATGTTGAGAGCGGCAGCGTCTTTTGACGAGGTCAGGCGTACTTCCTCGCCTCGCACAAAGATCTGTCCTTCATCGGGCTCATACATACCGAAGAGAATACTCATCAAGGTCGACTTGCCTGCGCCGTTTTCTCCAAGGAGGGCAAAAATTTCGCCCTTCCTAATATCGAGTGTCACGTCGTCGTTGGCAACGATACCTGGGAACCTCTTCGTAATATTCCTCAGTTCGACAATCGTTTCTGTCATAGGCTCCTCGCTCAGGGCATATTTTTTACTTGGTTGCCTGCCAATTAACTGCAAGGGCAGTTTATCTGTGAGTATCGGCTTGGCGGCGCGGATTAGGCGTTGTGCCAAGCAGTTTCCAGGGCAATTTCCATCATCTCGTTGAAGGTGGTTTGCCGTTCTTCTGCCGTCAGAACCTCTTTGGTGAACAGATGATCGGAGATGGTCAGAATGCTCAGCGCGCGCTTGTTGTAGCGTTGGGCTGTCAGGTAGAGACCGGCTGTTTCCATCTCAGTACAGAGATGCCCTGTTCGACGCAGAATCTCATGGGTATCGTAAAGCGTGTAGAAGTAGTCCGAAGTAAAGATCCGACCCACGTGCACTTTCTCCATGATTCCCAGATCTTTAGCCGCCTGAACTGCCTGAGAGACTAAACTGTAGTCTGCGGAAGGGGCGAGGATGCCGGGAAAATCCATGGGACGGGCAAAGGATGAATCTGTTGAAGCGGACATGGCAATGACGATGTCACGCATTTTCACGTGATCCATCGTGCCGCCTGCCGAGCCTACTCGAATAATGGCGTCGACGTCATAAAAATTAAACAGCTCCGAGGCGTAGAGGCTAAAAGAAGGTACGCCCATGCCGCTACCCATCACGGAGACGCGCTTTCCCTTGTAAGTACCGGTAAAGCCGAGCATGTTGCGTATCGAAGTGAACTGTTGCAAGTTGTCCAGGTATGTTTCAGCGATGTACTTCGCGCGGAGAGGATCTCCGGGCATGAGGACAACTTTGGCAATATCGCCCATTTGAGCTGCGATGTGTGGAGTTGGTACTGGTGCGGTCACTTTCATTCCCTTTCTAAATAAAAATGAGGGCAGCCTGGGCTGCCCTCTGTCAATAAAACAATGTGACTTAGAGACCGGGGAAATTATCCGGTGCATGGCCATTGAAGTTGGCGGCAGGCACGATGGTGCCATTCTTAACCAGCTCATAGACCTCTGCCAACTTAGCCAAGGCATCTTCCGACAGCTGGTGTCTGCCAGCAACGCTGACGTAGCCCGTGCCGCCTTCTTTAGCGCCTAGGAGGGCATTCTCGCCCTTGAAAGTGCCGTCATTGATCTTCTGCAGCTGGGCTTGCACGATCGGAGCCATGTTCTTCAAAGCTGAGGTCAGGACGATGTTCCTTGTGCCCGTTTCTCCGTCATCATACTGGTCAACGTCGCAACCAATGACGAAGTTTCCTTCCGGAGCCTCTTTGACAGCGGCAAACACACCGTTACCGGAGTCGCCCGCTGCGACCAGCATGATGTCTACGCCTTGGGCTAGGAGAGCCTCTCCGACAATCTTACCTGTGGCCTGGTCAGCGAAGGCACCGATATAGTTGCCGCCGACGTTCGCACCGGTAACATCAGTACCGGCATAGGCAGGCAGCTCAACGACTTCCGCTTTTGTGCCGTAGTGCTTGTTGGCGTAGTTGACGCCGGACATAAAGCCCCACTGGTAGTTGACGTTCGACGGGAAAGCAATGCCGTTGACGACGGCAACTTTATTGGTCTTCGTATGCATCGCTGCGGCGACACCTGCGAAGAAGCCGGACTCTTCCTCCTTGAACATCATGGCGTAAACGTTGTCAAGTTGAACTTCTTCACCGTCATCCGTGATTTTGGGGTAAGCGTCGACGAGAAGGAAGAACTTTTCCGGGTTCTCGTCCGCTACTTTTCCTGCACCGGCAAACTGGAAGCCGGGCATGACCATGGCATCGTAGTCCGCGATGATTTCCGCTACTGCCTGAACGACACGGTCAAATTTGTCTTCCTTGACGTCGTTGACTGACGTACCGGGGTTCGCTTTCACAAAGGCTTGGATGCCTTCGTAACAGGCTTGTCCGAATGAACCGTCATCAACACCTGACGTGGTCAGAAT
>JAAZMK010000099.1 GCA_012798865.1 Clostridiaceae bacterium
CAGTGCGTCTCGTCGACGTGGCGTTGCCGCTCGTTGCCGATCTCGGTGATAATTCAACAGTCGCCTTAGCCGACATCAATCTTGCCGATAACGAGTTTTTGTCTGGCGATCATGCGGCGGTGCGTGCACTTCGGGCTTGTCGCGGTTTAGCGGGCAAGGTATTGTTGGAAGAGCCGGAAAAAATGTTTTCGGAACACGAGTCGGATAAGAAAGAACCGGCGAGATTGCCTGAAAACAAACAATCTCAGACCATTTATTTCTATACATACCGGTCGCGAGAAGAAATAACGGCTATGGCGATCAACATCGGCACAGATCCTCAGGTTGTTGCGATTCAGGGTTTCGATGAACAAGAGGCATCGTTTGAGTTGTATGACCATCGAGGCATCGTAATCAGCGAAGGCGTCAATCAGCCTGATCGCGAAAATTTTACGTTATTGCCTGGCGGTATTTTAGTATTGAGGCAAGGGACGCCGATTCCGACGAAATAGGTGCCGTATTGCATTGAATGGATGACGGTACGAGGTCGATGGTCCAACTTCGATTATATATGCACTTTGTGGTTGATATGGCGGTGACAAGTGTGAAGGGTTACGCATGGAGGAAAGAGACGGATGGAATGGCTTGATATCATCAAGAGTATTGTTTACGGAATTGTAGAGGGTGTGACGGAATGGCTTCCGATTAGCAGCACGGGACATCTGATCCTGCTTGAAAGGCTTCTGCCTTTCAAGGCTGGTGAAACTGCCGCGTCGAATGATCGTTTTTTCTCTTTCTTTCTGATTGTCATTCAATTGGGCGCCATTCTCGCTGTCGTTGTGACATTCTGGAGGGAGTTGTGGCCTTTCCCGAGGAAGAGGACTGCCACGCCTGCGACTAGTCGTAGCGACCTCGCTCCATTTCGTCTGGGTAAGACACCTTTTGTCGTCGATATGCGCATCATACGCCTCTGGTTGATCATCTTGATCGCTTGTGTCCCTGCCGCTATCATAGGACTTCTCTTTGATGAACAAATTGAGGCGGTCTTTTACAATCCGTGGACTGTCGCCGTTATGCTGATTACAGTCGGTATCGCTTTCTATCTCGTCGAACGATGGCTGGTAAAGAAAAAAAAGAAACCGCGGATTGATAGTATTGAACAGATCGATTGGCGCATCGCACTGATCATCGGGCTGTTCCAAGTCGTAGCCGCCGTTTTCCCCGGGACATCGAGATCGGGCGCGACGATTCTCGGCGGACTATTGATCGGGATGAGCCGTTCTCTCGCGGCGACCTTTACGTTCTATCTTGCCGTTCCCGTGATGTTCGGGGCAAGTTTGCTGAAACTATTAAAAATCGGTCTTAACTACAATCTGATTCAATGGCTGTCGATTATCGTAGGCATGGGGGTTGCCTATCTTGTATCGATTTTGATTATCCGTTTCTTGTTGAACTACATCCGCAAACGCGATTTCCGGCTATTCGCTTACTACCGGGTGGCGTTGGGGTGCGTTGTGCTCATCGCTGCGTTTGCCGGATTTTTTAATTGAGCACTATCAGAAAACCACTTAGAGGTAACGACATGAGGACATTCTCACGAGAGGATTTCTTTGAGGCAACGCGAGCCATCCCATTGCCTAATCGCGAGCGCGAACGGCGTGCGAAGTACCGCTGGAACTCCCTCTGTAAGCCGATCGGCTCTTTCGGTGTATTGGAAACAATGATCACACGATTGGTTGGATTGTCGCCCGGTGATGAACTTGAGGTCAAACCGCGCGCCGTCTTTGTGTTTTCGGCTGATCACGGCATTGTCGCGGAGGGAGTCTCGCAGACGGGACAGGATGTTACCGCCCAGGTCGTACGCAACATCGCAGATGGACGCGCAACGATCAATATCTTAGGCAGAAAGACCGATTGTCTCGTTATCCCCGTCAATGTCGGCGTCGCTGAACTCGAGAACGATTATCCCGGTGTCGTTCATACGCCCGTTATGCCAAATGGAACAAATAATTTCGCTTATGAAGATGCCATGGGTGAAGAGGAAATGATGATGGCTATACGCATCGGCATGGAGTTGGCGCTGAAGGCTGCCTCTGAAGACTACAAGATATTGATCGCCGGCGAAATGGGAATTGGCAACACGTCTGCCGCAACGGCGATGCTTGCGGCGCTTACGGGACGCCCGGCATCGGACTTGACGGGAAGAGGTGCTGGGCTGTCGGACGATGGACTGCAACGGAAAATTCAAGTCCTGACCGATGCTCTCGCCATGCGTGAGGTTGACCGCTACAACGCCTTTGAAGTGATGAGAAAAGTCGGCGGTCTTGAGATTGCCGCGATGGTCGGTTTCTATGCGGGTGCCGCCATGACGGCAACTCCCGTCATCCTCGACGGATTGATCTCCCTTGTCGCTGCATTGACGCTTGTTCGACTCGTTCCGGAAGCGCGTTCCGTCATGTTCGCGTCACACCTTCCGGCGGAAAAAGGCGGCGAGGCGGCACTTCGCGAATTGGGGCTCGATCCCTGTCTCGGGCTTAACATGAAACACGGTGAGGGGGCGGGCGCTCTCATGTTGCTACCGCTTATCGACTGTGCTCGCGCCGTTTATCTCGAATCACTAACATTCGA